>DVKU01000096.1 GCA_018715825.1 Candidatus Avacholeplasma faecigallinarum | reverse complement strand
ATAAAGACGGCTCCGGGTTCGATTCCCCGAGCGTTTTTTGCTTTTATAGACAAAAAAAAGACTATAAAAGTCCTAAATTTGTTTTTTTCAAAACCTAGGTTTTTTTACAGCCCCTTTTTTATATTTCTTCTAGTCTAACATCTAGTTCAATTTTTTTACCAAATGCATTATTATATTCTAAATTTAAAAAATCGATATCTTTTTCGTACATATTAATTAAATTTAGAATTATACTCTTTATTTTTTCTTCTATTTTCTCAATACTAGTAGGCTGTGTTAAAAATTTTACATTAGATCTTATTTTAATTTTAATACTATCAAAATAGGAGATATCACACTTATAATTTGTAAACAAAATGCTTAAATCTTTTTCATCATATTGAAATTTTTTTACGTCATTAAAAAAACAAAAATTATATTGATCATTAATAACACACCTTGCTTTATTATCACCATAAAAGCATACTGATTTACTTACCACAGAATCAAAGTTTTCACTCCAAATATTTTCTGCTTCTAACAAGGCAATCTTAATGACCTTATGATTATAAAAATCACGACAGAAATTTAAAAAATGAATTGGCTTGGCAGATAAATATGTATATGGATTTGTAACTGGCTCACATAAAATTGTTAATATAACATTTTCATTATTTGGATTTTTGACCTTATAGATATCCTCTATTTTATCAGTTGTGACAAATATATAAAAATTATAATCAAAATAATCTGAATTTTTTACATAGTTTATAAAATCATTTATATTTGCATCATTCATTATTGACTCGCTAAAAACTATTGAGGAAATATGCTTTAAATTCATTTTAAGGTAAGAGGATGTTTCAAAATTATTAAATATTTCACTTATACTACTACCATCTACCTTTGCAATAGTTGCATCCTCAGCCTCAGTTTGTTCTAAATTACCTACACTTACACTACTCGGAAGATAAAAATATCCTGTATAGACTTCTTCGTTTTTTTCAAAGCCAATTGAAGCTATGTACAAACTATTATAAATTATATTCCCTGCTTTACATGCTGATAATAAAAAAATTAATAATATTACTAAAATGAGCTTTTTCATTATTTGATTCTCCTTTTAAATATATTATGTATTTTCATTTCTTTATCTCGCTTGATATTTTTAGGTGAGGATGTAGAAATAAAGAAATTATAGATACCTTTTAAATCAAAGGGAACAAAAGGATAGAAATAATGAACTGACATACTAACTTGCTTGTATAAAAAATAAAATAAAATAATTGAACTAAATAATACACCTAGTAAACCAAAATAAAACGATGAGATAAGTGTAATTAATCTTATTACACTTATCGACATTAAGATGGTGACATTACTACTAACAACAAAGGACATCAAAAAACATATAGCCGTTATAGTTATAATAAAAACACCAGCAATACCACTTTTTACTAAATTATCACCAATTATTATTCCACCAATTAGTACTACAGTAGATGAGATTGTTAGCTTAGATTGTCTAAAGCCAATTAAATAGAATAGCTCAAATAAAGCTAAAACTATCAGGACTTCAAGAAAAATAGGAAAAACAACACCGTTTTGGGTAATCTTTAAAATTGATAATGTTCTTAATGACAAAGAATCTGTTTGATACGTTGTAAAGGAAACCAAAAGGCCTAAAAAGATGGTGGAAATAAAAAGAGCAAATAATACAAAAAATCGTTCAATAAATGTAAAAAGAGGGATATTTAAATTGTCTATCGACATTCTACTAGAAATAGATAAGGTAACAGGTATAGCCATAACCGTTGATACACGGTCAATAATTATTAAAAATTCACCATTATATAAACGGCGACAGGCTAAATCAGGGCTGCCAATATATTGGTAGACAGGAAATAAATTTTTACCCTGAAAATAACTTGCGATATCATCTAAGGATAATATTGCATCTACATCGATACTATCTAGTTTTTTTAAAATTTCATCTCTAATATTTTCATTATGAATATCATCAATCGACAATAATGATACATTGGTTTTACTTCTTCGACCAATCATTTTATTTTCAATTCTTAAATTAGCATCTCTTACTCTAGTTCTAATTAAAGCGATGTTATCTTTGTAATTTTCTACAAATCCATCTCTAGATGAAAAGGCACTTTCAGCCTCAGCTATTGAATCCTGAGTTTGACGTGATGGTGCTTTAGATAGGTCAAAGGCATAAAAGGTAAAGTTTCTTTTCGCAACTAATAATCCTGAAAAAATAATCTGTTCAATTAGCTTTTCATCATCAGCAATTTTTTTACAAATACCTGGGAAAAGCTGATCTAATGGCTTTTCTATATCTTGTTCAATTCTAGGATAAAAATCCTTCATAAATTCTAAGATATTACATAATTGTTCTTGATAATAAATACTACAATTTCCTGTAGTCTCTTTAAAAATTACATCACTATTCTGCTTTAGTTTTTCTAGCATAATATACCTCCTTTAAAATCCATAATAGAAAGATTAATGATGACATAAATATGGCAATTACAACTGTAATAACAATATTATAGAAATTTATTAATAAGTAATATATACCAATAGAGCTAACAAAACAGGCTATACATAAGCTCATATAGGTTATCTTACTTTTATAAGCTTTAGTACTATTATTAATTAAACTAAAAAAATAAGAAAATTTAAAAATACTACAAACACCTATCATTAGTATATAAATGTAATCAAAATTACCATTATATCTTGATACAGGCTCAATAGATAAAGCTATAAATCCCACCATAGGATTATTTAAGAACAATGTATCTCCAGATATTAATGATAAATTTAAATACTCAAAAAGAAAAAATAGGATTGCTAAGGTTAAAGCTCCGACAATTGTAGACTTCTTAATTGTAGCATTTTTTCCTAATACCAATAATAAAGAAAGATTATCGAAAATAATACAATAGGGAATTATAAAAAGCATAAAATCAAAATTAAAGGAAAGATTATCAAATAATAACTGGTAATCCAAATTTATATAGTTATATACATAAAAAATATAAATGAAGGTAGTTAGTATTGAAAATAAGGTTCCTATTTGAATTATTTCATGTGGTTTTAATGTTGAAATTATAAATAATACTAGAAAAAATCCTCCTAATAGCCAAAATATAGAGTAATCTACAAAAAAAATTTTATTCAATACAAAGGCACTAATAACAATTCCAAACACTATTCTTATAAATAATATAGAGTTATATAAATATTTTATTTTACTTCTTTGATAGCTTATAAAATAATTATTATTTAAAATTCTTTTAGGCAAAAAAGCAAAAAAAGGGACTACACTAAATAAAAAAACAATTATATATAAAGCTCCAGAAGTTGTGTAATTATTAAACATAAAAGGGAATACTATTACCCTTAAGGATATATAATTAAATATTAAAATAAAGAAAAAAAGACTAACCCTTGATAGTTTCATCATATCACCCATAAATAGTATGGGCTTAGGTTAGTCTTTTAATTCATAATATTAATTTTTATTTAAAAAATGTCTTCTTAGTACTCGTTTAGAAATAATAACATCTAAACTTCTATGTAAAACCTCTACCTCAATATTAGAACTTTTTGTGGATCTTTCACCATCAGTGTTGTAAGCTATTAATTCATCAGAGCTAATTTTAAATTTTGAAGAAGCTAAATGAATTATATTATGAGAATATAATTCTCCAAATAATAAAAACATACCAAAATCGATTACATTAAATAATTTAGAAGTTTTTTTAATTAAAGTCAATCTCAATTTACCATCATCTAAATAAATTCTTTTTCGACGATGGAGCTTAAAACCGGCAAGATATCGTGAATTTAAAGCTAAAAAAAGAAAAAATTCACCCTTAATTTTTTTATCTTCACTTTCTAAGGTTATATTAATTGTCGAGGTATCCTTGAATGACTTTAATCCTTGAATATAATAGGCTAATTTACCCATATTCTTCTTAACCTTATGAGGTACATCATAACTAATTTCAGTAAAAGAACCGGCTGCCAATCCATAAACAAAATATCTATCTTCAACCTTGAAGACATCTATTTTTGATGACATTGGATTTAATATCTTTTTCATAGTTCGTTTTAAATTTTTACTTAATCCTAGGGTAGAAGCCGCATCGTTACATGTACCTAAAGGAATATAAGCAAGAGTTGGTCGCTTAGGTAATTGCATAAGGCCATTAACAGCCTCATTAACAGTTCCATCGCCACCTACAGCAATAATCAAGTCATAATCAAAAGCACTTGCCTTAATATGGTCAACTATACTTCTAGGATATCGTGACTTAAAGCACTCCACTATGGCATATTTAGTTTTTAATTGCTGGCAAATATAACCAATTTTACTTGCAATTTTATTTTTACCACTAAAGTTATTATACACAACCAGGGCACGCATTACATCACTACCTTTTAATTTGGAGTTAACTTAATTATTTAAGAAATTATCAAACTTTCTTATTTTTGGAGTTTTTCCAACAACAACTAAAACATCATTAGGATTTATAGCATCAGTACCACGAGGAATATAGAATTCTCCTGACTTTAAAATACCAACTATATTAATATCAAAACGATTTCTAATATCTAATTCCATAAGAGTTTTAGTTTCAAAATTTTTTCCAACTATAAGCTTTACAATAGCATAATCAGCAGAAACTACATAATAATCCAAAATATTGTCGCTAATAATTTGATTAGCCAAAGAAATTGCTGAAGCCTCCTCAGGAATAATGACATCATCCGCTCCAAGCATTTTATAAACATCCATATGATCCTCTTCATCGGCACGAACAGTAATCCTTTTGACACCCAATTTTTTTAAATTTAGTATCGTTAATATAGAGGCTTGTAGGCTATTACCTATACATACAACTGCATGATCAATTGAGGCAACACCTAAATCCTTCAATGCTGAAATATTTGTGGAGTCAGCAATAACACAATGAGACACATCATTTGCTATTCTACTAACAGAATCTTCTTTAATATCCATAGCTAAAACATCACAATTTTGGGCCTCTAATGCTTTAGCAACTGATGCTCCAAAACGTCCTAAACCAATAACAATAAAACTTTTTTTCATCCTATAATCACCTTTTCCTCTACATATTGCACATCTTCTTTTGAATCTGTCATCCAGTTTTTATTAACAACTCCAATAACAGTTAAAGGTCCAATTCTACCTAAAAACATCAACAATGATATAATTAATCTATTAACCTTGTTTAAACTTGTAGTTATTCCCATAGACAATCCGGTAGTTGAAAACGCAGAAACAACCTCAAATATAACCTCTTGAACACCTAATTGCGGTTGGATTATACATATAGCAAAAGTTCCAACAACTACTACTATCATAGCCAAGGTTACTAGAACAAACGCTTTAAATATTGCCCCATCAGGGATTCTTCTTCCAAAGGCTTTGGTTTTCTTACCTTTAGCAAAATAGAATATGGTAGCAACTATAACAAATATTGTAGTTGTCTTAACACCACCACCTGTTGAGCAAGGAGAAGTTCCAATAAACATTAAAATTACAACAACTAAGTAAGCCCCTGGAGTAAGTGTAGATAAATCAACGGTTGTAAAACCTGCAGTTCTAGAAGTTACTGATGTAAATAATGCCTGCAACCACGTCATTTCATTCATAGTTAATTTTAATAAAACCATTCCACCTAAAATTAAAACTAGAGTTGTAATTAAAACAATCTTACTATGTAATCTAAGCTTTTTAAAGCTTCTTTTTTTAATGATATCGTTAATAACAACAAAGCCAATACCACCCACAACTATTAAAAAAATTGTAGAGGCATTTAAAATAACATTACCAGCAAAAGGAATCATACTATTAGGTCCAAAGATATCAAAACCAGCATTATTAAAAGCTGCTACTGAATGAAATACAGAATAACCTAAAGCTTTAAAAAAATCGTAATTCGTATATGGCATCATAGCAAACATATTAATTACAACACCTATTAATTGAATTGTTACAGATGTTAATACAATTCTTCTTACTAAGCCTACAATTCCACCTACTGAGTTTTGATTAAGTGATTCTCGCAATAAAAACCTATTTCCCACTGAAATTTTAGCACCAATCACTATGAAAAAGAAAACGGCTATAGTAATAATTGATAAACCACCTATTTCCATAAGCAATGCCATAACAACAAATCCAAATGGCGTCATTTGAGCTGACATATCCATTACAGTTAAACCAGTTACACAAACAGCAGATGTAACCATAAACAATGAATCAACAAATCCAAAACTTTTACCACTTGTAGAAGATATTGGTAAAGCAATTAGACCTGTTCCTATTAAAATAACACCCAAAAATGTTAATATAATCAATACATAAGGATGAATTTTCTTTTTTTTCATTTAATCCTCCCCTAATAATGTCGAAAGACATTTATTATATTATACCATATTGTAAATAAAATACTAAATATTTATTTTAAAAAGAATGAAACTTCTATCATGGCTTACTGCCATGATAGAAGCTATTAATTGTCTCAGCTCTATTAGTCTTCTGGAATATATTTACTTAAGGCCATTGCTAGTGCCCCAGTACCTATATGACAAGAAACTGAAAGAGACAAAGGATTACAAACGATATCCTTATTAGGAAATTCTTCCTTAATCATTTCTATAAAATTATTTACTTCCGTTTTGTCTACACCACTATAAGCAACCTCTATGTGAATATTATCAGTTCTACCATCAATATCCTTTAAAAAACCATTCATGCTTTCCTTACAAGCATCTATCATAATTCTTTTAGCATTGCCTACTGTTCTATTCATCATTCTATATTTATCTAATTTATAACCTTTTATAGTTAAAATGGGTTTTATTTTCAAAAATTGACCGACTGCTGCAGCTGCGGGAGTTATTCTTCCTCCCTTTTTTAAATATTTTAATGTATCTACCATTATATAGATATCAGACTGCATCTTTACTTCCATAAGCTTATTATATACTTCTAAAGCAGTATACCCGCGGTTAACTAATTCAATAGCATCCAATACTGATTGTCTTTGGGTGACAGAAATTCTTTGATTGTCTACTACAAAAACCTTACCATCATAGTTTGCCTTAGCTGCAAGCATAGCTGAACGACATGATTCTGATAATCCGCTAGACATAGGAATATAAATTATTTGATCAAAATCCTTTAATACCTCATCCCAAACTGAAGTTACAAAACCAATTGCTGGTTGAGAAGTTGACACATCTGATCCCCCTGCTAGCTTCTCATAAAATTGCTCCTGAGTTAGAGTTATATCCTCTAAATATTCCTCCCCATCAATAGTAAATGGCATAGGAATAACACGTATACCTAATTGTTTGCCTTCATTTTGAGTAATTCCACTATTACTATCAGTCATTACTGCAATCTTAGCCATAATTCCACCTCAATTATAAATTTAATAAATCAAATCTTGACATATTATATCAAAAACATATAGCTATGTCAAATTTTTAAATATATGACCAAATAGTTATTTTATATCCTTAACATCCATATCTATAATAACTCTATCATCATTTTTAGTATTTTGATTATTTTGGTTGTCATTGTCATCATCATTATTTTTGTTATTATGAATAGTTATAAGGATGCAATTAATAATTCCATAGGCAATCAATAAGCCACCAAATACCTTAATAGCTATATTTAAAATTCCCTCTACAGGAACAAAAAATAAAAAGATAGCTAAAATAAATAGAGGAATTTCTTTTTTAAATTGAGAGAGTCTATCATTAGATTTTATAATCCTTAAAACTGGCAAGAAAATCAACCATAAGCCTAAAATAATACCTATTATCCAGTGATTATAAAATATAAATATAAAACCTATAACAACTGAAATAGTCGTCATAATAGCTTGTGGTAAATAGCTTTTATTTTTTAAAAATTGATCCCAATAAATTATACAAGGAATTATATTAATTAATATTATTCCTATTCCAAGAATTGTAAAAATTATATCCTTTAAGGTTTCATAAGGAATTACCACTAATAATATTCCTATTAAAATACATAAAATACTACTAAAATAGCTTTTTTGATTATCATACCTAGAATCATTAAAAAATACATACATGTTAATAACACCCCTTTTCTTTAAATAATACTTTTCTTAACAAAATTACCTCTAATTTTTTTAACAGGAGACATTGTTATAAAGGCCTTTTTGTCATATTTATCTACTATATACATAACCCTATCAACCTCATATGTAGATACCACACAATAAATTTCAATTCTATTTTCGTGGGTATAGGCTCCTTGAACCTGTAAAAATGTACAACCACGCTTTAAATTTATCATTATATCATGGCCAATTTCTTGACTAAATTTGGAAAATATATGAATACCTGTATATGTATAGCCTGTATGAATTTTATCCATTACCAAGCTATTTAAAATCATTCTTACTATTGTAAATAAAACAACTATCCAACTTCCTTGAAGTACGCCTCCACCTATAATGGCTATTAAAATATTTAATACCATGGTAATACTACCCATAGAAAAATTTTTATGAAGAGCTAAGGCTTGCGCCACAACATCTATTCCGCCTGTTGAAGTTCCAAATCGAAGGGCTAAACCAGAAGCAAAGCCAGCTAAAAGTCCACCAAAAATTGCTAGTGTCAAAATTCCACCATAATTCATAGTGCTAACCAAAACTCCAGCCTTAGTAAATGATACAATATCCTCTGCTAGGCTTTGAAATGGTGTAGTTTTAATTAAGCCAGTAAAAAGTGATTGGACTACAATTGCTAAAATAGAGTAAATCGCAAATTTTTTGGATACAAACTTAAAGCCAATTATGATAATTGGAACATTTACAATAAAAATAAGAAGACCAAGATTAATATTTCCTCCAAATTTTATAATTAATCTTTGAAATAATTGAGCTAATCCAGTAGCACCACCAGCATAAAGCTTAGCTGGCTCTAAAAACCAAACTGTAGCAATAGATAATAATATGTTAGAAACAATAACTATAAAACTACGAAAACATATATCTAAAATTTCTTTTTTACTCATATTTACTCCTACACTATATTTCATAAGATTCTTTGATTTCTAAAAGTTCAAAATATCTATTCATCATTTGATCTAATTGTTT
>DVKU01000095.1 GCA_018715825.1 Candidatus Avacholeplasma faecigallinarum | reverse complement strand
AAAACATATTTCGAAAAGGTAAAAAAAATTTACTCATTTTATAATGGTACTATGTCGCTAAGTGCTTTTGATAATAATTCTAATAATATTGTAGCAATTAAAAGTTTAACCAAATATAATGATTCTTCAATTAAAAATTATTGCTCATCAAACCCTTTATGGGATTCTAACAACAATAGAATAGATGATCCTATAGTAAATTATATTCCTAGAGAATATTTTTTTACAGAAGGTGAGAGATTAGAATATGGTGAAGAATTTGGATTCTATATGAATACTGTAAAAGAAAATTCAGATTACTATTATAGCACTCTAAATGTTTTTGAACTTAAATTTATATATCCAAAAGGGGATTCTGGTTCAATTACTAATCAAAATTTTTTTAGTGTCAGTTTTGTGCCATTATTTAATGTAGATTATGTGGCACATATAAAAAATGAATATAATGATTCATATATGTTCGGAAGTTCAAATTCTTTTGTGGCATCACTCTTAGATTTAGCAAACGGGTACTCCGATTTTATGATTAATAATGCCATAGAAAACTATGATCAACCGAATCAAGGTGACTCATCTTACAATATAGAGGAGGATAAAGGATTGTGTGTATCTCGAACATTATATAAAATTGAAAATTACGATACACAACCTTCTTTTAATTTTGATGATTTCAAAAAAAGCGGTTATTATTCTTTAATCAGTTCAATACCGGTTTTTGCCCCAGCTACATTAACCTTGTCTATTGCAAATGAAATTATTGAAGTTTTAAATAAAGCACAAGGTGGAGATGACGACAATTTATTAACAAAGGAAGATGGTTACGAATATACTTATAAAGGATATAGAGATCAAAAATTTGATCTTAAATGTTATATTAAAAACGTAACATTTGGTTTTAAAACCAATTTACCATTGAATTCTAAATTATATATTGGAAGATATAGTTATGCTGATTCTGTTCATAAATACGAAGATAAAGCTAAATTTATTGGTTCAGTGATTTATCAGGATTTTGATGATGAATGTGTACTTCAAAAAGTTAAATCTACGCTTGTAATGAAACTTTATTTATTATCACCATCTATAGCTGAATTAAAAACATTAATTTTTCAAGATGAAAATATATTTAAATATAATAGAATTATGGATTATTATACCTCTATTGGTGAATTAAACTTTAATGGAACAAATAATAGTGTTATTCCAGTTTTATTTTCAACTACGGGCGTTAGAAAGTTTAAAATATCTTCTTATGCTGGAGCAAAAGTTACAATTCGTAATCAGTTTGGGGCTATATTATTTACAAAATATATCGGTTCTGAACCTACTTATTTTTCATTTCCATTTAAATTAGATGAAAGATATTTTATATGTTTAAGCCCTAATCCAACGGTAGTTGGAACAACAAGTGTTGAAATCATTGCTGATACCACCTATAGTTTATCTTCATCAACTATGTACTTTTATATGGATGCTTATGATAGTGTAGCTTTAAATTTAAATATATCAGCTAGTGGCTTTTATGATATAGAGACTTTTGGAACTGATACAGAATTATATGTTTATAAAGATGATAGATTAATAGACTATAATGATTCTTGGTATTCTTTAGATGAAGAAATGAATGAGGAACTTGAAAGCGAAGCATATTTATTTCTAAATTTGGATGTTGGTAATTATTATGTTATTATAGGAAAAAATAGTTCATCATCAAATAGTCAAGTAATGATTACTATAACTTAAATTTTAAAGAGGTGTGTTTTATTATGAAAAGATATTTTAAAATAGGATTATTTTTAATGGCAATAATTTTTGTTTTAGCATCTTGTAATGATAAACGTAGATATACTAAGGATGGTTTTGTTTATGAAATTTATGGAAATATATTAAATTATGAAGGAGAAGAAAAAATTATTAGTATTCCTCAAAAACTGGATGATGTTGATATTGTTTCTTTTTCAATAAATGATGTAAATGCAGAAAAATTATATATTCCTTCAACAATTAAATATATTTATTCATGTAGTGATAATCATTTCAATGAGATTTATTATGATGGTACACTAAAGGAATATTGTGATAATGTTATAATAGATAGTTATTCATTACCGTCTTTATTTTGTCAATCTGATAAGGTGTATTTTAAAAATGATAATGGTGAGTACTATGCTATAGGTGATAAATTAATAATTCCTGATGGTGTAACAACAGTAAGGCGAAGTCAGTTAGCATTTAACGTTAAAGAAATTGTTATTCCTAAGAGTGTAATTAAGATTGAAGGGTATGCTTTTGGAGATAGGTTCGATCTAAATTTTGATAAGGTATATTATGATGGTAGTTTATTAGATTGGTGTAAAATAGATTTAACTAGAAGTTTAAGAACTTTACGTACTAAAGAATTTTATATAAAGATTAATGGTGAATATAGTAAGATTGATCAATTAAATATTACATCTGATATAAAATCAGTTGGAGGTTGTCAATTTAGTCTTATGGCAAATTTAGAAAATATTAATATAGAATCTGGTGTTGAATATATTCACCCTGATGCCTTTTATGACTGCTTTGAAATAAAAAAGGTATCATTACCAAGTTATTTTAAGGGATTAACAAATTATATTCAAACCCATTCTAATATGGTAGTAGAATTTACATATGTTGATTAGGTGGTGAGTGCTTTGAAAAAAATATTATTATTAATAAGTTTTCTATTTCTATCAATAATTTTATCGGCATGTAAAAGTGAAGATGATTATTTTTCATATTCGATTTTTGGAAACATAATTGGTTATTATGGCAAATCTGAAGAGATAATTATTCCAGAAGAAAATAATGGTACCATAATTAATAGTGTACATTTGCCTTCTTTTACCCATGCCCAAAAGCTTTATATTCCTAAAACTGTATCATCATTATCTATTGATTATAAAAATATTGATATTGATGAAATATATTATGATGGTTCAATAAATTATTGGGTAAATAATGTTTATGGTGGCTATAGTTCGGATTTTATTCCTGCAGAAAAAAATGTTTTTTAAAGATGATGATGGTTCATATTATTGCTTGGCCGATAAACCACTGGTTTTATCTTATGTAGAAAAGATAGAAGCTAATAAATTAAATTTTTCAGTCGATAAAATCTATATAAAATCAGATTTAAAATATGTAGAATCTGCAGCCTTTGGGATAAGAAGATTTGATCATCCATTTGAACAAATGTATTATTTTAAAGGATTAAGAGATTGGTGTAATAATGTTAATTTGAGTAATTCGCTTGGAAATTTTGCAACCAAAGAGTTTTATGTATTTGAAGATGGCGAATATAAGCTTGTTGACAAGCTTGTTATTCCTAGTGGTGTTGAAACTATAGAAAAGTATCAATTCAGTCATTTACAATATATAGAGGAAATTGAAATTAATGAAGGAGTTAAATTTGTACATCCTTATGCCTTTGAAAATTGTTATAATGTGAAAAAGGTTACCTTACCTTATAATCTTAAAGGTATAGAAAAGTATTTTAATTCCGTATTTGATATTGAATTTATATATGTTTAAAACTTGTTATTTTAGATAAGGTGTAGCATTTTACTACACCTTATTTTCTTACTTATATAAATTAATTTATATATTTAAGATAATAATTTTAATGTGTATAGTTTTTAAATTTTCTATAGCAAAATAGCTATAAATTTAGTATAATTATCTTAAAGGAGCGATATAGATATGAATTATTTAGAAAAAGCAGAATTATGGAAAAATAACAAAAATTTAGAATCAAATCTACGTAAAGAGCTTGAGGCTATGGATGATGCCCAATTACAAGAAGCTTTTACAAATGATTTGGAATTTGGTACAGGTGGTTTAAGAGGTATACTTGGAGCAGGTACTAATCGTATGAATATCTACATTGTTGCTAAAGCAACCTTAGGATTTGGAAGATATTTATTAAAACAAAGTCCTGTTGCTTGTGCTAAGGGTGTAGCAATTTCTCATGATAATCGTCATCAGTCTAAGGAATTTGCTAGAATTTCAGCAGAGGTTTTATCATCTTTAGGCTTCAGAGTATTTTTATTTGAAGATTTAAGGCCAACACCAGAATTATCATTTGCTGTTCGTTATTTCCATTGTATTGGTGGTATTATGGTTACAGCAAGTCATAACCCAAAAGAATATAATGGTTATAAAATTTATGATGAGACAGGATGTCAATTAGTTCCAAAGGCTGCTGATAAGGTTATAGAGGAAATTAATAAAATAGATGATTATTTTAATATTGAAACATCTAAAAATCATGAGTTAATCCAATACATATGTAAATCTGTAGATGAAGCCTATATTAAAGAGGTTAAAAAAATTATTTTAAGACCTAATTTGAATAAGAATTTTAAATTAGTTTATACACCTTTACATGGTACAGGTCAAGTATTTGCACCAGAGGTTTTAAAGAGTGTTGGATATGACGTATATCCTTTAGCCTGTCAAATGACTAATGACCCAGATTTTTCAGGTGTTAAAACTTCAAACCCAGAAAATAAAGAGGCTTATGATGAGGCAATTGAATATGCTAAACAAATAGGTGCTAATATAGTTTTAGCTACAGATCCTGATGCTGACCGTCTTGGAATAGCTGTTTTACATAATGGTGAATATGTTTTATTTACAGGTAATCAAACAGCTGCCCTAATTTTAGATTATATTTTAAAAACACGTAAGGAATTAAATACTTTGCCTAAAGATGGCTACGTATTTACAACTAATGTTTCATCTACACTACCTATAGCTATCGCTAAAAAGTATAATATGAATGTAGAAATTACTTTGACTGGTTTCAAATTTATTGGTGAAAAAGCCCATGAAATGGAAGCAGGAAAAGGTACATATGTATTTGGATTTGAGGAATCATATGGTTGCTTAATTAGTGATTGTGTACGTGATAAGGATTCAATTCAAGCTATCCTTATGTTATGTGAAACAGCTGCTTACTATAATGAGAAGGGTATGGATTTAATTGATGCCCTAAATGAGATTTATAAGGAATATGGTTATTACAAGGAAGGTATAACAAATATCAGCTTACAAGGTTTAGAGGGTGCTAAAAAGATTCAAAGAATTATGGATTTCTTTAGAACTACTGAAATTGCCTTAAAGGGCTTTAAGATTTTGGCTAAGGATGATGTAAAACTTGGAATTAAGCATGATTATGTAACTGATAAATCTTCTAAAATTAATTTGCCAAGCAGTAATGTTATTAAATATTATTTAAATGACAATATGTGGTTTGTTTTACGTCCATCTGGAACTGAACCAAAATTAAAGGTATATTACGGTGTTAAAGGTACATCTTTAGAAGATGCTCAAAATAGATTGGATGAGTTATCTAAGGAAGTTCTTTCTATTGTAAATATGATAAAATAATTTAACTTAATATATATATATAAAACTATAGATAATTAGATTAGATCTAGTTTATCTATAGTTTTTTTATGGTACTCTAAATT
>DVKU01000094.1 GCA_018715825.1 Candidatus Avacholeplasma faecigallinarum | reverse complement strand
TCTAGCTCCAAGACCATCTTCATTAAGCTTTCAACACATCGCATCTCACCATTCACGACTCTCTTTAGTGATACTCACATTAATTACTCATCTTTTCTTAGCTATTTCTAATTATTATGCCATAATAATATCTTTTCTATTATCTGCTGTCAACCCTAAATTATAAATTAATTAAAATCTAGTGCTAACCCCTGACTATGAATAGCTTCTACAATGTCATCACGTTTATTTTGATGTGTATTCAATTTTTTCCGTTAATTTGATTAGTAAATGAATCAATTCTTCGATTAGCATCACGTAAATCATAGTATGTTTGTACTATTTCATCGTAATCTTTCAGCTCACTAACTTCAAAATCACGTGGATATTCATTTTCAAAAGTTGTAAATTCTAATGGAAGTCTTGGCTTTAATTGTGGTTCTTGATCTGGTACACCAACTTGTAAGCCCAAAGCTGGGTATGTGAGTTCTGGTAAATCTAATACTTTTAACATTGCTTTAGGATCATCATTAACCGTCCCTAAAGGTACTATTCCAAGTCCCATACTCTCAGCAGCATTAATTACATTTTGGACTGCTAACATTGTATCTTGAAATGCTTGAAAGAAAATATCCATTGTATGCAAGCGCCCATCATCATTTCCCATTTGTTTGCGAATTTGTTTATTTCGATATAAATCAATGACAAAAATAAATAAATCACCGTTAGCTCCTACGTATTTTTGACCTGTTATTTCTCTAATTTGTTTACGTTTCTCCTCATTAGTAATATGTAAGATGCTAAATTGTTGCATAAACATACTAGTAGCTGTATGTCTAGCTACTTCATATAAAGTCGTTAATTGTTCTTCTGACAAAGTTTGATCTTTAAAAGCCCTAATTGCACGATGATTTAGTTGATGTTTAATTGTTTCATTTTCAATCATAAAGCCCACCCTTTGCTAACTATTTATAAGTATAGTGTAACACACTTATACTTTGTTTCACGTGAAACGTACTTAGTTTTTAATGAACACTAATTCAGTATCAGTTGAAAATTGAGGTTCATATTGATATCCATTTACTGAAAAGTTCTTTATTTCATCAATTTCTTTAATATTATTTTCTAAAATATACCTTACCATATCACCACGTGCTTGCTTAGCAGCTGTTGCCTGTTGTACATATTTACCATTCTTTTCCTTTTTAAACGAACAAATGATGAATTTATCTTGAGGCTTTAGATATCTCTCAATGGCTTTAGAATACTCTTTAGAAGCTAAATTTACTACTAATTCATTATCTCTATATAATTCTTGATATATACTGTCACCCCAAAATTGATATAGAGTATGTTGATCATTAATATCTACTTTTGCCTGCATTTCTAATCTATATGGCGTAATACCATCCATCGCTCCTAAAATTCCATAAAATCCTGATATGATATATAAATCTTTTGCTGCTCTTTGTAGTGCTTCTTGCGTAAAAACTTGTGGTCCCATTGCTTGATATTGAATCCCTGAATATGCCATAACTGCTGGTGTTAAGTTCTCATCTAAATTCATATCTTGAATTCTATCATAGTTAAGTTTGGCAATTTTATCATTACATTTCCAAATATTTTTTAATTCATCATAGTTTTTACTCTTTAACCATGTTAATAACACTTCTGCTTTGTCTTTAAATATTGGTAATTTACTAATATCAAAGCTGTCCGTATCTTCTACCATTTTCTTAGCTGGAGAAATTATTATTTTCATTTAGGTTATTTCCCTTCTACATTATTCTATGCTACTTTTTTCTTGATAATTCGCCATGCAATAAATCCTAATATTATCCAATATAGCACTGAAGAAATAATCATCGCTATAGTACCTGAATCTTGCTCAGTAATTGTACCTGTTACTGCAATAATCCAAAAATCATTCAAAAAATGAATAAAAATCGTTCCAAATAAATTTTTATATACTAAATATATTACCCCAAAAAGCATCCCTATTGCTGCAGCCGCTATAACTTGATTAATAGTAGGTAGTAGTCCTTGCCTAAAAAGATTGATAAAATGTAACATTCCAAATGCTAGACCTGAAGAAATCGCACTTATCCATATTCTTCTTTTTTCCTCTACTTTGTTTAAATCATTATAAATATATTTACTAATAATACCTCGACATATTACCTCTTCAACTATTCCTGCCTGTAAAGATACCATTAATGCCAGTGGAAGATTTTTTACATTACCTATAACAATTAAAATTGTGATAATTGCTAAAACTGTAGCCAATATTATATGTCTCTTAAAAAAGCTAAAAGTAAATTTAAAGTCGATTTTTACTCCTATATATTTTTTATTAAGCCATAAAAATAACGCACATATCACAAAATTAATTATTACAGAGGCAAATGTCTTACTATTACTGGAATTTAAACTTAATAACTGAACTATTCTTCCACTAATAACCAGTAACACTGCATATAGCCCCACTAACCCTACTGGAATTACAAATGTCTTCTTTTCCATAGTTTCATTCCTTTCCACTATCTATTTTAAATCTATCATTTTTATTCTTAATAATCTAATTTCAATCATTAACTGTTATAATTATATGTGTAATTTTTATGAAAGGGTTGTTATACTTGGAAGATTTAACATGTAGACAAACTCTAGCTATTACTAG
>DVKU01000093.1 GCA_018715825.1 Candidatus Avacholeplasma faecigallinarum | reverse complement strand
CGGTAAATACCCGTGACTGGACTTTCACCAGTAAGATTAGTGCCATGCCCGGCACACTACTAAAAATGGTAGTTATTTTTAACTACCATTTTAATTTTTTATTAACTTTTGTTCACAAAATTTTAAAAGCTCCTGATAATTATTTTCTAACTTTTCTTCTATTACTAGGTTTAATAGTTCATCTAATAATTTGGCAATATTTTCTTTTTCTATTCCTAGTTTTTTTAAATCATCACCACTAATTTTTAATTGTTTAAGGCTATACACAGCATCACTGGCTAATAATTCATAGGTATAACTTTCAATTTTATCTATTTGTTCTAATCTGCCAATAAGATTAGGATTTTGGGATTTAATATCAGCTCTTTTTAAATCAAAATATAAATCCAGATCATTAGCCTTAAAGTCATGTAAAAATCTTAAAATACATTTTTTATTAGCCTCAAGTGGTCTATCATGATATAGTATTAAATTATAAACTCTATCTATTATTTTTTTATGGTATTTAAAATCAGTTAAAATATTTTTAGCTGTTTTAGCCGAATAAATATAGTGCTCATAAAAGTGACCATTACCAAGAGAATCTAGACTAAATGTCATTGGCTTTTCTATATCATGAAACAAAGCAGCTAGTCTTAAAACTAAATTAGGCTTAACGTTATCAACAACACTCATAATATGGTTAAATACATCAAGGTGATGCCATTTAGTGTGCTGGTCAAAGCCATATGTTAAAGATAGCCTTGGCCAAATTTGGAAAAAAATATCTGCATATTTTTGAATATAAGTTCCTGGATGGGAACTTAAAAGAATATAATTAATTTCCTTTACTAATCTTTCTTTGTTAAGAAGACTTAATAATTCCTTGTTTTTCCTCATCGCGATTAAAAAATCAGCTTCAATTGTAAAGCCTAGGCAGCATTCAAAACGGATTGCCCTTAAAATTCTAATTGCATCCTTATTAATTACCTCATCTGATTTTTTTATTGTTGATAGCATCTTATTTTTAATTTCTTCTATCCCACCAAATGGATCTAATAGTCCCTTTAATGGATGATATGCCATCGCATTTACCTTAAAATCACGATTTGATAAATCTGTTATAATATCATTACCATCATAGGTTGATATTTCAAAATATTTATGTTCAATAATAACTCCAACAGTTTTACCCTTTTTATATCTAATAATTTTATATTTATCAAAAACCTTAACTATATTTTCAATAGAGGCATTTGTTGCAATATCTATATCAGTGCTTTCAATTCCTAAAAAATAATCACGCACAACTCCACCTACAAAATAAGCCTCATACCCATTTTGTTGTAATATATCTAAGGCCTTTAATGCTTGATTACTTAGCTTTAGTAGCATCAAATCACCTCTTTATTATTTTGATAAAATTTCTACTCCAGTTTCAGTTAATAAAACGGTATATTCAAACTGACATGATAGTCCTCCATCCATAGTGTATATAGTCCACTCATTATCAGCATCTAAAAAAACTTCTCTAGAAAATTCATTAATCATTGGTTCGATTGTAAAAACCATACCTGGAAATAAAACCATACCCGTATTTTTTCTACCATAATGATAGATAAAGGGATCCTCATGAAAGCCAACACCTACTCCGTGTCCACCTATTTCATGAACTACAGTATAGCCATGTTTTTTAACGTAGGATTCAATATAATATCCTATATCACGCAAACGAGAATATGGTTTTAAGTTTTTAACTGCTAAATCTAAAGATTCTTTACACACCTTAACGAATCTTTTAGTCTCCTCACTACAATTACCAATACAAAATGTTCTTGAGGCATCAGCATAGTAGCCTTTATATATGGTAGTACAATCAACATTGATAATATCACCATTTTGTAAAATATCCTTATCTGATGGTATACCATGGCATACTGCATCATTTATAGATGTACAACAGCTTTTAGGGAAGCCTTCATAATTAAGAGGTGCTGGTATTCCTCCTAGCTCAATAGTTTTTTTATAGACAATATCATCAATATCTTGAGTTGACATTCCCTGATGTATATGTTTACTAACCTCATCTAAGACCATATTATTTATTATACCGGCTTGCCTAATTCCTTCAATTTGTTCAGGCGTTTTTATCATATCTTTAGTAGGTACTTCAATATTCATATTTTTATATTTTTGACTTACTTCATCGTAATTAATCATTATCGTCATCTCCAACTGTAGTCGCTATATAAATTCTTTGCATATTTAAATCAACATTATATAAATCATCAGAATACTTTTTAAGATTAGCCTTATCCTTTTCCGATAGACTATTTTTACTTTTATATCTTAATTCATGCTCTAACGATGCCCACATATCCATCGCAAGGGTTCTAAATTGAATCTCAACAGGTACCATCTTCAATTCATTATGCATATATATTTCAACCTCATAAACTAAATGAAAACTACGATATCCCGTATCCTTTGGCTTTATTATATAGTCCTTAGAAAGTCTTAATGTTAAGTCCTTTTGCATGGATAGTAATTTTATAATTTGGTATATATCATTTATATAATTACATACTACCCTTATACCGGCGATATCATAAATATTTTTCTTTAATTCGTCAAAAGTTAATGGATAATTTCTCCTAACCATTTTTTCTAATATG
>DVKU01000092.1 GCA_018715825.1 Candidatus Avacholeplasma faecigallinarum | reverse complement strand
ATAATTATACAAATTTAAGGTGAATATATGAATGACTATATTATCATTAATGAAAATGACAATGTAGCTGTTGTCCTACGTCCATTTGCAAAGGGCGAAGAGGTTGATGGAGTAACATTGTTAGAGGATATTCCGCAAGCACATAAAGTTGCATTAAAAGATATTAAGAAGGATGAAGACATTATCAAGTATGGTGCGCCTATTGGACATGCTACACAGGATATAAAAAAAGGTGAGCATGTTCATGTACATAATACAAAGACTAATTTAAATGATGTTTTTGATTATGAATATCATCCTAATTTTGCAAATGTAAAAACAATTAAGAAAAATGCCACTGTTGATGTATATGCTAGAAAAAATGGAGAATTTGGTATTAGAAATGAACTTTGGATAATTCAATTGGTTGGATGTGTATCTGGAAATGCACATGCTATTATTGAAAATTTCAAAAGCAACTATGATACATCAGCCATTGATGGTGTATATACATTTAATCATCCTTTTGGTTGTTCTCAAATGGGTGGCGATCATTTGATGACTCGTACATATTTACAAAATATGGTTAAGCATCCTAATGCTGGTGGTGTTTTGGTTTTAGCTTTAGGTTGTGAAAACAATCAAATGAAAGCTTTTAAAGAAACTCTAGGCGAATACGATGAGGAGCGTACAAGATTTTTAGTATGCCAAGAAGTAGAGGATGAAATAAGTGAAGGTACAAAACTTTTAAAAGAGCTTTATGATATCATGAAAAATGATAAGAGAACTACTCAACCTATTTCTGTATTGAGAGTAGGATTAAAATGTGGTGGTTCAGACGGTATGAGTGGAATTACAGCTAATCCTTTATTGGGTAAGTTCTCTGATTATATGGCTTTAAATGGAGGAACTACTGTTTTAGGTGAAGTACCTGAAATGTTTGGTGCAGAGCATCTATTAATGGCTCGTGCTAAGGATGAGGATACATTCCATAAAGTTGTTGATTTAATTAATAATTTTAAAATTTACTTTAAAAATCATAACCAAGTTATTTATGAAAATCCATCTCCAGGAAATAAAAATGGTGGTATTACTACCTGAGAAGATAAATCATTAGGTTGTACCCAAAAGTCAGGTTCTACTAAGGTTATGGATGTTATTAAAATGGGTGAAAGAATAAAAACTAATGGTTTAAATTTAACTTCTACACCTGGTAATGATTTAGTTGCTACAACAACATTAGGCTGTGCCGGTTGTCAAATGGTATTATTTACAACAGGAAGAGGAACACCATTTGGTGGATTTATTCCAACAGTTAAGGTTTCTACTAATACTCAATTAGCTACTAAAAAATCTAATTGGATAGATTTCAATGCTGGAGCATTAGTTGGAGAAAAGAGCATGGATGAGCTTTTATCTGACTTCATTGATCTAATATGTGATGTTGCTTCAGGTAGAAAGAAAACGAAGAATGAAATTAATAATTTTAGAGAAATTTCAATTTTTAAAGACGGAGTAATTTTATAATTATAAGGAAGGTATAATAATATGAAAGAATTTATGGATAAGGATTTCTTATTGACTACAGAAACTGCTAAAAAGTTATATCATGAGCATGCAGAGAATATGCCAATTATTGATTATCATTGTCATTTACAGCCAAAAGAAATTTATGAAGACAAAAAATTTAGAAATTTAGCTGAAGTATGGCTTGGAGCTGGTGATAGATATGGCGATCATTACAAGTGGAGAAGCCTACGTGCAAGAGGATATGAAGAGGATTCAATTTCAGGTCCAGATGATGATTACAAAAAATATTTACAATTTGTTGAGTCAATGCCATATTTTGTTGGTAACCCATTATATCACTGGTCTCATTTAGAGATGAGAAGATATTTCGGTATTTATGATATCATTAATAGTAAGAATGCTAAGAAAATTTGGGATGAGGCAAATAAAAAGCTTGAGACATTAACTGCAAGAGAAATGATGTATAAATTTAAGGTTGACACTGTTTGTACAACAGATGATCCAGTTGATTCTTTGGAATGGCATAAGAAAATGAATGCCGATAAGACATTAAAGGTTCATGTTAGACCAGCTTTCCGTCCTGATAAAGCAATAAATGTTGAACTAGATTGGTTTGAATCTTGGGTTAAACAACTTGCTGGTGTAGTTGGATATGAAATTAAGTCATTACATGATTTAGAAAAGGCTTTAGCTGAAAGAGTTGAATTCTTCCATTCAATGGGCTCTCGTTTATCAGACCATGCATTAGATGTAGTTCACTATGCACCTGCTACTTATGAACAAGCTAATGAGGTTTTCTTAAAGGGAATGAATCATCAACCTATCAGCGATTTAGAACAAGATTATTATAAGGGCTATATCCTAGTATTTTTAGGTAAACTATATAATAAATATGGATGGGTTCAACAATATCATATTGGAGCTTTACGTAACAACTCTAAATCTATGCTTAAAAAGATAGGACCTGATACAGGCTTTGATGCTATAGAAGATCAAAATTACATGGAGAAACTTTCTCAATTATTAGGTGCATTAGATGAATCTAATGAACTACCTAAAACTATTCTTTATTGCTTAAATCCAAGAGACAATTACGCTTTAACTGTTCTTGCTGGCTGCTTCCAAAAAGAAGGTGTAAAGGGTAGAGTTCAAGTCGGAACTGCATGGTGGTTCTTGGATCAACAAGATGGTATGCGTCAAAATCTTGAGACCCTAATGCAAGTTGGTCTTATTGCTCAATCTGTAGGTATGTTGACAGATTCACGTTCTTTCCTAGCATATCCACGTCATGAATACTATAGACGTTTATTATGTCAAATGTTAGGTAACTTAGTAGAGTCAGGACAATATCCTGTGGATGAATTGGATACTTTAGGTAAAATTGTTGAAGATATTTGCTATAATAATGCTAAGGAATATTTTGGTTTCTAATTTTGATTTTAAAAAATACTGTGGATTGTTTACCACAGTATTTTTTTCTGTCAATGACTTTTGAAAAGTTCCTAAAATAAATTAAACATTAGCACTGTTTTGATTGTATTCAAGGCGGTGTTTTTGTTTTGCCAAGAAGGCATCGAAAGAAGATTTCTTCCACGGATGAGTCATAGGT
>DVKU01000091.1 GCA_018715825.1 Candidatus Avacholeplasma faecigallinarum | reverse complement strand
GTCTTTTTCCTTTGAAATATATAAAGGCGACTTAATAATACCTACTACAGTGTAATCTTTACCATTATAGGAGATAGTATCATTTATATTAGCTTTAGCATAAACACCATTATCACTAATAACCACACATTCATTTTCACTAAGTGGCTGCCTACCCTCAATTAATTCAAATAAATTAACTATATGGTTGGAAAAATCTATACTTACTAATCTAGTGTTTAAAATTTTATCATTTAAAATCGATTGATTTTCTTCTTGATAATAGCCTTCAACTATATAGCCATTTTCCTGTAGTAAACTAATACTATCATTATTAAAACCAATAGTACTTTTAAGATTTACATCCATAAAATTATTTTTATCATAATATTCATCTAACGACCTATATAAATCACTTGGAGAGGAAAGTAAGCCTACTAATACCCCAACTCCTAAAGCTACTATGGCCATTACTGCTATAAAACGACTTAGATGATTTTTAAAGCCTTTTACAACATATTTTAAATAGTGTTTCATATAATCACCACTCAATCTCTTCAATAGGTACTGGATTAGGATTATATTCTTCGCTTAAAACCATACCATTTTTGATATGAATAACGTGATCAGCCATTTTTGTTATAGCCAGGTTATGAGTTATAACAATTACAGTCTTTCCCCCAATTTTTGATGTATCATATAATAATCTTAGAATTTGTTTTCCTGTATTATAATCCAAAGCACCTGTTGGCTCATCACATAAAAGTATCTTAGGATTTTTGGCGATAGCTCTAGCAATACTTACCCTTTGTTGTTCACCACCAGAAAGTTGAGAAGGAAAATTATTCATTCGATTTTCTAATCCAACCTGCTTTAAGGCCTCCCTAGAATCTAATGGATTTTTACATATTTCAGAAGAAATTTCAATATTTTCTAAAGCTGTAATGGATGGCATTAAATTATAAAATTGAAAAACAAAACCTACATCATTACGACGATATTTTGTTAGACCTTTTTCATTTAATTTAGACACAACTTTACCATCAACAGTTATATCACCTGAATCAGAAATTTCCATTCCCCCAAGTAGATTTAATATAGTAGTCTTACCAGCACCAGATGGACCGACAATAACACAAAATTCTTTTTCATTAATTTGAAAACTAACATGGTCATTTGCCTTTATTACATTATCGCCCATTTTATAATACTTACAAACATCCTTAAATTCTACAAAAGCCATAAAAATCACTCCTTCATAACTTGGACAATTTCGGAGATTATATCAATTAATTCCATTGTCCTTTGATTTCCAATTCTTTCGATCATAACCTCAATACAATCTTCTGCCTTTTGTTTCTTTTCCTCTAAGAATAATCGTCCAGATTCAGTTAATGACACATCGAATCTTCTTCTATCTTCTGTAGATAAAGAAATTTCAATATAATCTTTTTCTGCAAGACTATTTAATAAGGCTGTAACCCTACCCTTACTAACACCTAAACATTGGGCAATTTGGCTTGGTGGTAAAGGTATATTTTCCTGATACAAAAGAAATAAAAGCGAAACCTCACCCTCTATAAAAATTTTTAAAACAGAAATAGCATCTAGTTTTAAAACTCCCATTAATGAATTAATAAACTTTTCTTTTACATTTTCCATGATTGTTAACCCTCTTTAATAGTATATGGTGTATACTTTCTATATATATTATATTATTTAAAATAATTTTTGTAAATAAATTAGCTGTTTTAAATAAAAAAATACCTTCAAAGTAGATTATATGAACTACCAGAATTCATCTACTTTGAAGGTATTTATATTGAAATCAATTAGTTAGACTTCTTACCTTTATTATAAAGCTTTTTAGTCATTTCGCCACCAATACGACCATTTTCTTGAGCTGTCGCATTTTTTCCTGGAGTAATGCCTAATTCCTCAGCAACCTCTTGCTTTAAGGCAGCAGTATCTGTTGTCTTTTTAGCACGCTCTACAGCTTGTTTTGTAATATTTCCACCTATAGAACCATTTTCTTGACTAGAATATGATTTTGCTTGGGAGTTTTTCTTATTTGTCATAATTTCACCTCCTTGCAATATCTATGATAACCGCAATAGAAGAAATTATACTTTAATTTACATATTTTTTAATACTTCGCGTACTTCTAAGCCTAATAAGGTTAAATCCAAATCACTATTACAATCTATAACTATACTATTTGTGTTACGTACTGCTTCATCAACCATAGATTCATAATCAAAATTTTTTTCATACATTATGGCCTTAGAAATTTTAGGCGCTGTAGCTGGAGCTTTTGGCACATACACTGTACAACAATCCTCAAATGGCTTTATTGATAAGTCATAACAATCTATTTGCTTAGAAATTTTAATAATGTCTTGCTTATCGTATGTGCATAATGGTCTTAAAATAGGATAATTGGTAACAGCATTTATAGTTTGCATACTAGCCAATGTTTGAGAAGCAACTTGTCCAACTGACTCACCATTAATTATGCATAAGCAATTATTATTAATTGCAACCTTAGTAGCTATACGATACATCATTCTTCTCATAATTGTTATATTGTAGCTTTCATCAATATGCTCTAACAAAGCCATATGAATTTCCTTAAAAGGAATCATATGTAAATTAATCTTATTATGAGGTGCATATTTAGCCAACTTTTTTACTAAATCAACAACCTTTTGAGCAGACTCTATAGATGTTAAAGGTGTAGATTCAAAGTGAATACATTCTATTTCCACTCCTTGCTTCATAGCCAAATAGCCTGCAACTGGCGAGTCAATTCCACCTGAAAGCATTAATAAGCCTTTGCCAGCCACTCCTACAGGATATCCACCCATTGCTTTATATTCTGTATTATATAAATAACAAGCATCCTTACGAATTTCTATATTTAGACTAACCTCAGGATGATGCACATCAACAGTTAATTTTTTATGATTGGATAAAACATAAGCTGATACGATTTTAGTAACCTCCATAGAATGAAGATTATATGCCTTGTTACTTCTTTTTGTATTTACTTTAAATGTTTTATTATCTAATACTAATTCCTGCATTAATTGTAGTGATGTTTTTTTAATATCCGTAATATCATCACTACACTTGACCACAAGTGAATAGGAAGAAATACCAGAAACCAAATTTAATCTTTCAATAACTTTTTCTACCTGTTCATTATTTAAATGAATAAAAATACGGTCATGTTGATTTTCAATTTCAACATTAAGACCTTCCATTTTTGTCTTCATAAGTTTGTATAAACTATGCAAGAACACTTTTTGATTTTTTCCTTTTAATGTTAAATCACCAAAACGAACTAATATTTGATTATATAACATAAATGCCACTAGTATAATCAATTGTACTTAAGATTATACATTCTCCTTATATAAATTTTATGGTTGTGAGTACAACACAACCTTATATCATCATTAAGATACTATCTCATTAAAAAGTAAATAATTAATTATAATGCTATTATTTTTATAACAACATAATAAACCGATTAATTATATCATAATTAATTTCAAAAGCAAATAAAAAACATGCTAATATTATTTTTTAAAGTTAAATAATGTCAATGACTTTTGAAAAGTTCCTAAAATAAATTAAACATTAGCACTGTTTTGATTGTATTCAAGGCGGTGTTTTTGTTTTGCCAAGAAGGCATCGAAAGAAGATTTCTTCCACGGATGAGTCATAGGT
>DVKU01000090.1 GCA_018715825.1 Candidatus Avacholeplasma faecigallinarum | reverse complement strand
TGAAGAATAACAACATCATCGTTTGCTAAATCAGAATGTTCATGATGGACACTGCATTCTAAATATATGCAGTCACCAACACTAACAGAAACATCAGTCAAATTTTTAACTTCATAACCCAAAAATTGAATATCAGCCTCACAGCACGTCATTACCCTACGTCCTATGACAAAAGTTTTATCATTAAGATCATAAACAAATGCTTTAAATTTAAATATCTTATTCATATATTTTTGATAATGATCAAAAACATCTATATACCAAGTTGGGTATACATCTTCTTCAAAGCTAATCTCATTTTTAGATAAATCATAAGGTAAATCCTCATCTAACATAGCTGTAAGTCTTCCATTAGCACCCTCAAATGCAATCTGTGCTTGTTGGTTTAAACCTCTTACCCATCTTCTATAACTTGATAACTCTTTAATTCCATCACAACGATTAAAAATTACTAAAGAAGAATCTTTTAACATACTTTGAAAAATTTTACGCATATTATTAAACATTACTTTAAATGTTTGAGCATCAATCATTGTAATTTGTTGATAAATAACCATGTAGCTTGGGAAATCCTGTTTCTCAAAATCAAAAAAGCTATTATATTCTATAACATACTGATTAGCCCTATAGATATTATCAATATTTCGCATAAATTCAGGTGTGAATTCATCTTGGTCTTCTATATATTCAACATGAACTTGATATTTATCACACCATTTTTCATCATATTCTATTTCTCCCTGCTCACATGCAATAATAACTGTAGAATTATCCTGATAGTCAGGATTATTTTCAATTATTTCCTTAATTATAGTTGTTTTTCCACTATCTAAAAATCCATTTAAAATAAATAAAGGTACTTCTTTCATTGTTATCTTCCTTTAAAATAAGTTTTTAATTTCTTTTTCATCTATATGAGCACCTATAACTACTATTTTTCCCATTGGGATAGCCTTATAGTCTTCTATTTCAACCTCTTCAGGAGTTAAATTAAATACATGCCAATTACCATCAGTATCTTGAATAATACCCTTAGCTCTTACAATTTGTCCATACGAACCATTAGCCATATTTTTTAATACTTTATTTAATTCATTCAAGTTATATTTCTTAACGGTCTCAATTCCAACTGAATTAAATACTTCATCAGCGTGATGGTGATGGCCACAGCCGCATTCTTCATCATCATGATGGTGATGATGTCCACAGCAACATTCTTCATCCTTATCGTGGTGATGATGTCCACAACCGCACTTTTCATCTTCATCGTGGTGATGATGTCCACAGCCACATTCTCCATCTTCATCGTGGTGATGATGTCCACAACCGCACTTTTCATCTTCATCGTGGTGATGATGTCCACAACCGCATTCTTCATCTTCATCGTGGTGATGATGTCCACAACCGCATTCTTCATCCTCATCGTGGTGATGATGTCCGCAGCCACACTCTTCATCATCATTCAAGTCATGAATCAAATTAATATCAAAGCCTTCATATGCCTTTAATAAATCTTCATCACTTAGCTTATCTATTGGAGTAGTGATAACTACACAATGATTATTATGTTTTCTAATAATGTCTAAAGCATTAGATGCATTTTCTTCTTTAACAATATCCATTCTACTTAAAACGACAGTTTGAGCATTTTGAATTTGATCAATAAAAAATTCACCAAAATTTTTATCATACATTTTAGCCTTTTTAGCATCTACCATACATACTAATGAATTAATATAATCACTTAATCCAGCAGATTGAATTGCCTTAATAACATCTGATAGTTTTCCAACTCCTGATGGTTCAATCAAAATTCTATCAGGATTAAATTTATTTATAACTTCATTTAATGATTTAGAAAAATCACCAACTAAAGAACAGCATATACAGCCTTGTGATAGTTCTTTAACCTCAATTTTAGAATCCTTTAATAAATCTGTATCTATTGATACATCACCATATTCATTTTCTATAAGTACAACTTTTTCATCTTTTAAATTTGTATTTAAAAGTCGCTTGATAAATGTTGTTTTACCTGCTCCTAAAAAACCTGATATTACATCTATTTTCAACATATAAATTACCTTCTTTCAAGTACATATTATAACGCAAAAATAAATTTTTCTCAATCATTTACCTTTAAAAGAATTTCAAAAGAAAAAGAGGAAATCAATTCCTCTATTCTGGCATATTTCTCATTGCCTCTTGACGACGTTTTCTTTCCTCATAGGCCTGTCTAAGCATTTTTATATCTCTTAAACACTCAGCTACCTTCGCTCCATCACCAATGGCTTTATAATAATTCATTGCGGCAGCATAATTTTTTCTCGCTAAAAGCTTATCTGCTTGATTTTTTAGTTTAGCCCTTGCCTGAGCCTTAGATTGTTCAGAAGTCTTAGGATCGTTTAATACCTCACAATAAATATCAAATCCTTCTCTAGTCCTACGCATTTTAGAATCGTATGCCCAAGAAGTCTCATATAGATAACCTAAATTATATAAAGCATCAGGATTGCCGTATTCTATCGCAAGTTTTAAATATTTTTCGGCAAACTCAAGATTTTTAGTTTGTGTATATAGCCATCCCAAATTATTACAAATTTGACCTTGTGAATCTTGGTCTGTTAATGGTAAACAAATAGAATAATAATTGATTGCTTTATCACAATTCATAAGCTGACTATATGCGGCAGCAATCTTCTCCTTAACCACTAAATCGTGAATTTTAAATACCTTTAATAGCAAACACAAAGCCCATACATATTCACCCTTATTATATAATGAAATAGCTTCCTTTTTTAACTTATTACGATTAAATATTGAAACGCCTATCTTATATCCTCCAACCATAACACAACAGATATCATTTGCTAAAGCTGTTAATGGATATCCTTCCTTACATTCAATTTCATTTAATGTATATTTATTTTGATAAGTTGATTTATTTATAAATACTGTAACTATCTGACACAAATTATTAGCCTTAACAATTTCATAAAGATAATCTCGATAATCAAAATCCTCGGAAATATGAAGTATAACTAAACATGCACTATTTTTTATATCATTTAAAATAGCTGAATCCTTTAATGCAACCTTTTGATATAAATGCGTTTCAACGTGTTTATCTTCAAGTAAAGCCTGAAGCTGATTAGCCATCTCTTCATCTTGAGGCAAATAAACTAATGTTATATATTTTTTCATTCAATAATCCTCCCCCACGTTAAAATATTAGAATAACCTTAAGAGAATTATATCATATATTACTATTTTTTTGCAATCGTTTTCATAAGAAAAAATAACCCTTGACATTAGTTTTCGCTATTTTTTTACAATTATTTAATAATATATTGTTTTGCTTGCTATCTTATCTCGCAAATATCTATATAAATAGGCAATTAAATATGGTAAGTTTTCTATTATAATGACTATCAAAATCATTATAATGCTATATGCCCACACATAATCGTAAGCAATTAAATCGGAATACAAAATGATTGCCTCTCCCAAAGTATTCTTTACACCAGCTAAAAATTCAGCCATAATAACAACCTTTATTCCAATTCCAATAGCTGATATAAATGATAGCTTAATAGAATTAATAATCAAAGGAAAATGCACTTTTGTTAGAACTAAAAGGTTAATTTTACTATTTAAACGCCAAAAATCCATCAAGCTCTTATCAATATTAATTATTCCTTCACAAAAACCTTCATAAATTATTGGCATTACCATAATGCTACATACAAAATATGGGGTTTTATTTAAACCTGCTATAATCATAATTATAACTATACAACTAGCAAGGGGAATACTTCTTAAAATAGTTATCCAAGGCTTTAAAAATACCCTTACATATTTAAATAAACCACCAAGAACTCCTAAAATCATTCCAAGAATAAAGCTTATCACTAAAGAAATTAATAAATTTAAGATTGTATTGCCTATGTATAAATAGGTTTTATAATCCTTTATAACATCAAAAAAAGCTGTTAATATTTTTTTTACTGATGGAAATATAAAGGTATTATTTATATATAAACTTAAAAGCTCAATAACTACAAATATAATTAAAATTGATAATAAATAAATTAATACTCTTTTTATAGTACTATTCATAATAGAAGCTTTGTTCAGGGGTAGCACCTCCAAATAGAGCTGGATTTAATGATACCACTTTTTCAATATCAGCTACTACATCTTTAGCCTTTTTATAATTAATATTGGAATTAGGTATAGCTGTTATTAATGCCTGTTTAGAGCCCCCTAATCCTAATTCCTCAGCATATTGGGCAATTTGTTCAGTATTAGTGGCACATAAAGAACAAGAATTTTCTAGATCTTTTAAGAAGTTATCAATAGCTTTCTTATCCTCTTCTACGGTTTGTATATTAACAAAGCAACCAGCCTGAGGATATGAATTTGAACCGCTTGCAGCCTCATATAGCTGTTGAATAGAAATAGAGTTTATTTTAGAATTTTGACTTTTAGCCTGTGAAAGAGCTGGTTCTGCTACTAAAACAATAGCATTTTCATCTGCTAAAAGCTGTTGAACTGTCAATTGTGTAGAACCTAGATAACTAATATTATTACAAACAATATCATTACTAGATAGAACATATTTTACAATGGCATCATTAATAGTGCCTTGGCCAAAAAATATTACATCTGCTCCATTTAAATCTGCTAGTTTAAAATCAGCCTTTTGAGATGCCAAATATAAATTACCCCAAGTAATTACTGAAGCTAGCAAATAATTAGGTTGAGACTTATACATTGTGGCACCTAAATTTACAGGTGCTACTATAATATCAGCCTCCTTAGTAGCAAAGGCAGCCTTTAAAGCATCTGCTGTTTTATTAACCTCAATATTATAATTATTTTCATTATAACATAAATCAGCTA
>DVKU01000089.1 GCA_018715825.1 Candidatus Avacholeplasma faecigallinarum | reverse complement strand
GTGTTTGCAACAGGTGTAGGAGATGAAAATATAGATAAGACCTTTTCACTATCTTGAAATTGTGACTGAATTACTATATCTACAATTTCATTCATTGTAGTTAAGGCAATATCAGTAAATAATTGCTCTTGATAATTTAAAAAAGAAAAAATCTTAAACCATTTTAAATAATCTCTAAAATCTTCATAATCACATACAATTAAATCTATATTAGCATTTTTAGCATGTTCACTAATGGTTTGATAGCCATTCATCGCATCAGAACATATAATTAAATCGGGATTTAATGCTAAAATTAACTCAATATCAAAATTTTTGCCCGAATTAGTAGTTGAAACTATCTCAACACCATCATCCTTAGTTATATCTTCCTATATACTCTAAATATAAATCTACTGATGATCCATCAATTGTTGCAATAACCTCTCCACCTGCTTCATACCACAAGGTTGTAAAGCTAGCATACAAGCTTATTGTTTTAAATTTCTTTCTAGTAAGTTTAATTTCTTTATCATATAAATCCTTAAAAATAATTTCATCACCATTAATTATTACCTCATCAGCTAACGATAGGTAATAATTTTTTAACTCGTCCTTTTCATATGGTACTGATACTTTTTCACTAGATGTACATGATGTAATCCCTAATAATAATATAAAAATAAATAATAAAATCTTAATTTTCATTATGTACCTTTTTTGCTATCATATATAAGCCATCAGTTATTATAACAGAATTTAAATTAAAATAAAGCCTTAAATTTTCATTTGTAATAAATTTATCAGCTTCTGTCATTAATGCTAAAGTATGCAAATCTATTACTGCTATATAATCTGAATAAAGAACTGCTAAATTTAAATCATGTAGAACCATTATAATAGTTAAATTTAAATCCTTAGAAAGCTTATTTATTAATTTTAAAATTTCAATTTGATAGCTAACATCCAAAAAAGTTATTGGTACATCTAAAATTAATATTGATGTTTTTTGACATAATGTTAAAGCTATTCTAGCTCTTTGAAATTCTCCGCCTGATAATGTAGAGATCAATCTATCCCTTAACGCCGTTAAGCCACACATCTCAAGTGAGGATAAAATAATCTTATCATCTTCAGGGCTTAATTTCCCAAACATACTTTGATAAGGGTATCTACCATATGAAACATATGTATATAAATCGACATCTCCATATATATCATTATTTTGGGGCAAATAAGCTATAGATTTAGCTAAATCTCTTTTCTTAATTTTACCAATTTCTACATCATCTAATAAAACATTCCCACTAAAGGGCTTTAAATTATTAGATAAAGCCTTCAAAATAGTCGATTTACCAGCTCCGTTTAAGCCACAAATTGTAGTAATTTTTCCAATTGGAAAATTAATATTTAAATCATTAACAATAATTTTATTTTTATATTTTAATGTTAAATTTTTAGTCCTAAGAAGCATTAATCCTTCCTCCTTAACAAAAAAATAAAAAACGGCACGCCAATAAATGATAATATAATACTTACAGGAACTTCACTATTTGGCAATATAACTCTTCCTATGGTGTCAGATATAATCATCAAAGTAAAGCCTAAAAATATGGAGGCTATTGTTATATATTTATAATTAGTACCTACTAAAATTCTAGCTATATGAGGAATAATTAAACCAACAAAACCAATCATTCCTCCAAAGGCAATAGCACTAGCAGCCAAAATTGAAGATACAATAATTAAAAAAAATCTAAATACTTGCGTATGAAGCCCTAATGAATTTGCCGTTTCATCTCCTAGCATTAAAATATTTAATTTATTGGGAATAAAACAAACAAAAATAATTGCTAATACTACAAATGGTAACATTTTAAAAAAAGTATCCCATGTTATTCCATTTAATCCGCCAACTAAAAAACCACTAACATTTGCAATATCGCTAGCAAAAAAGGTTTTTATAAAATCGTTAATTGCTCCCAAAAAAGCGGATATAGCTAAACCAGCTAAAATCATTTTTAGTGGCTTAACTCCCTTATTATAAGCTAAAAAATAAATCAAGATAGTCGTTAGTAAAGCACCTATTATAGTAGCAATAGGTAATAAATAACTTAGAGTTGGAAATACTACCAATAATATATACCCAACGAAACTTGCACCACTAGAAACACCAATTGTAGTAGGTGAGGCCAAATCATTTCTCATTACACATTGTAGCATACAACCAGCTAGTGATAGCGAAATACCTATCATACCTCCAACCAATATTCTAGGAGGCCTACTATTTAAAACAATTAATCTGGCTGATGAATCATCAGCTATGAAAATTGCTTTTATGACACTAAAAAAATCAAATGATATTGTACCTATGCTAAGTGAGGCAATAATAACTATAATACATGTAATAAACAACAAGCTAAGAGTTAAAATTTTGTGTTCTTTCAAATATTTCATGACTTCACCAACTTCACAACAATCATATCATAATTATTAAACTTTAAATAAAAAAATTAAAAGAGACCATATAAAGTAAAACTTTAAATGGCCTACAATAATTATTTTTTTAAATTATGAAATTTTAAACTGATGTCTAATGCCTTAACAGAATGAGTTAATGCTCCAACAGATATAAAATCTACTCCTATATGAGAAACTTCTTTAACTCTAGATAAAATCATATTACCAGATGCTTCTAGTTTTTTCTTATGATTATTAAGTTTAACACATTCTTGCATCAAATCAAGGCTCATATTATCTAGCATAATAATATCACATTGTGTATTTAGGGCTTCCTTAAATTGCTCTAATGTTTCTACTTCTACCTCTATTTTACAATTTACCTTTGGACGTATAGTTTCTACTGCTTTAGTGATACTTCCACAAGCATCAATATGATTATCCTTAATCATAACCATATCAGACAAGGAATATCTATGGTTAACGCCTCCGCCATGCTTAACGGCCAATTTTTCCAAATATCTTAAGTTTGGAGTTGTTTTTCTTGTATCTAAAATTTTAGTATTTGCTTCTACCTCATTTACAAATTTATTAGTTATAGTGGCAATTCCTGACATTCTTTGTAATAAATTTAATGCAACTCTTTCACCTTTTAAAATAGTTTTAGTATCTCCTGATATAGTAGCTATAACATCATAAGTTTTTACCAAGTCACCATCAAATTTATTAAAAATTATGTTGACATTGCCACCAACAAGCTTAAATACTCGTTCAACTATCATAAGCCCTGAGATAACTCCATCCTCTTTAGCTATTAACATAGCCTTTGATTGATGATTTTTTGGTATTAAATTATCAGTTGTAATATCTCCATTGGGCATATCCTCATTTAATGCATCTGTTATAATTTTATCAACAATTTCATAATTAATTTCATTATTAATAACGTAATGGCAGCCAATAGACTCTTTTCTATTTATGGCTTGATTAGTAATTAAAAGTGCTGTAGTTAACATATTTAATGTTTCATAATAATATCTACTTATAACCTTATTTTTAATAATATTATGATAATGCTTAGTTAAAATATCTTTTGCTATTTGTAAGCCTTGTGCAGTTCTTACAATACAAACATATTTATCCATTATTTGTCTAATTTCATTTCTAAGTGATTCAAAATTATCATTAGAAGTACTACTTTGATAAAAATAATTTAAATTTATAATTTCATTATTACAATTTTCATTTATATCTGTAGCTATTCTTTTACCAAAAACCAAACACTCTAAAAGCGAATTTGAGGCTAATCTATTAGCACCATGTACACCAGTATTAGCACATTCACCAACAGCATATACATTTTCTAAATTCGTTTTACCAAAAACATCAGTTTTAATTCCACCACATAAAAAATGCTCTATAGGGGCAACAGGAATAAAATCCTTAGCCATATCAATTCCAATAGATTTACATTTTTCATAAATAGTTGGAAATCTTTGAATTAAAAAATCCTTTGATTTATTAGTTATATCCAAATATACATGTTCACTTGAAGTATCTAGCATCTCTTTATATATACTTTGGGAGACAACATCTCTAGGAGCCAATTCCATTCTTTCTTTATCATACTTAGACATAAATCTAACGCCATGGATATTTCTTAAAATTCCACCCTCACCACGCACAGCCTCACTAATCAAAAAGCGTTGTCCATCTGAATTTTTTTCATATAGACCAGTAGGATGAAATTGAACAAATTCCATATTTTCTATTTTAATATTAGCTCTATATGCTAAGGCTATTCCATCCCCACAAGCGAATCTTTCATTTGTAGAATTCTTATAAATTCCCCCTATTCCACCTGTAGCTATAATGATTTTTTTACAGTTAAATACACTTATTTCATTATTTAAATTTATAGAGACTATGCCACTGGCCTTATCTTCATATTTTATAATATCAAATGCCATTTCGTACTCATAAATATCAATATTTTTTCTATTAAACAATGTCTTTCTTATATCATTCATGACGCTAGCTCCAGTAGCATCGCCACCAGCATGTAAAATTCTTTTGCTTTTATGTCCCCCTTCTAATGTCCTTACAAAATTGCCATCACTATCTTTGTCAAAATTAACACCTAAGGACATAAGATTTTCAATATTTTCTTTAGCCTCATTAACTAATATCATAGTTGCTTTAGAGTCATTTAAATAAGAACCAGCTCTTAAAGTATCATCATAATGCTCTTTTATTTTATCTTTGTCTTCAATTATTTCACAAGCTATTCCACCTTGAGCTAAATTAGATGAGCCCTTATCCAGTTTATCTTTTGCTAAAATTGCAATTTTAAATTTAGAATCTAAATTTAAAGCTGTGTATATACCAGCTAATCCAGCCCCTATTACTACAATATCATATTTATATGTAATCATATTAATCCTCCTAGCTAAGCTCTAGCATTTTATCTAGGCTTTTTTTAGCCTTTTGAGCTATTTTTATATCTATAGATATCTCATTAGATTCGTTTAAAAGACAATTATAAATATCTTCTAAGTGAATCAACTTCATATCATTGCATCTTAAATCTTCACTAAGAGGAATAAATTTTTTTTCAGGATTATTTTTTTTCATTTCATATAAAACACCAATTTCAGTAGCAATTATAAATTCTTTGCTAGAAGACTTATTGACAAAATCTATTAATTGCTTAGTAGAACCGATATAATCAGCTAAATTTAAAACATCTAATTTGCATTCAGGATGAGCAATAAATAAGGCATTTGGATACTTAGCTTTAATCTCTTTAACCCTTTTTAAATCAATATTGTTGTGAATTGCACAATATCCATGCCATGCATCAAAGTTATAGCCTCTAAGCTTCATAGCGTATTTAGCCAAATTTTGATCTGGGCAATATAATATTTTTTTATTTTGACTTTGATAAAAATCAATTATCTTTAAAGCATTTGATGATGTTACACAAACATCGGCCAAAGCTTTTATATTTGCCCTTGAATTTACATAGGCTACAACCACTGTATCAGGATTTTGGCTTTTGTATTTCATAAGTTCAATAGCATCAATCATATTTGCCATACTACAGGAAGCATTTTTATTAGGCAGCAATACCTTTTTATCATAAGATAAAATTTTAGCTGTCTCTGCCATAAAATCAACACCACAAAAAACTAAAATATCAGCTTGATTTTGACTAGCTATTTGAGCAAGTGCCAATGAATCACCAACATAGTCAGCAATCATTTGCACCTCATCATTTTGGTAATAATGAGCCAAAATTACTGCATTTTTTTCCTTTTTCAATTGTTTTATTTTTTCAATTAATATATTATCCATTATCTTTATCTCCCTTATACATATATAAATAAGCTGGTCTATGACCACCATCAATCTTAACTTCTTCCAATTTTATAATTTTATCCTTCATACTTCTTCTAAAAACCGGATCTAAAATCTTTCGGCCTAATATTGATTCAAATACTAACTGCAATTCCTTAAATGTAAATTTTTTAGGCATCATATTAAAAACAATGTCCGTATATTTAATCTTACTTTGCAGGCGTTTAATTGAAGTCATAATTACTATTAAATTATCAAATGCTAAAAAATCATTTTCTATCTCTTCATAAGTAACAATACCATACTTGTTTATAATCTTTTTAACTTTACAGCTAAAATCTATGCTGTCACTTTTAAAGTTTATAGTTATATAATCATTTTCCTCATTTAAGGTGATATTAAAAAATAAGGCATTATC
>DVKU01000088.1 GCA_018715825.1 Candidatus Avacholeplasma faecigallinarum | reverse complement strand
TAGTTGTAAAAATATAACAAGCTAATGGGGTAGGATATTTATTTAAAATATCATACATTTGCTTTTTATCATCATAGACAATGATTGGTAGGATTGGACCAAATATTTCATTTTGCATAACTGGCTCATCTAAAGAATTAGGAATAATTAGGGTTGGTTCAATCTTTAATGAGCTTTCACTATATTTTCCACCCTTTATAATCTCATTATTATCTAAATAAGATAGCAATCTCTTAAAGTGTCTTTCATTAATTATATTACCATATTGATTATTATTAAGAGCATCTTTAAATAAAACATCAATCCATTTAATTAAAGATGCTTTAACTTCTTCAACAATACTTTTATCAACTAAAATATAATCAGGAGCAACACATGTTTGACCACAATTTAAATACTTTCCGAAAACAATTCTTTTACAAGCTAAGTCTATTTTGGCAGATTTTTCAATAATTATGGGACTTTTTCCACCTAATTCTAAGGTTACAGGTGTTAAATTCTTAGCTGCACTCTCATAAACAATTTTACCAACTGATGTTCCACCAGTAAAGAATATATAATCAAACTTTAAGCTTAATAGCTTAGACGCAACCTCACTATCTCCTAAGGCTGTATAGACATAATCATCACTAAATACTTCACTTAATATTTCCTTCATAATATTACTTGTATTAACAGAATATTCTGATGGCTTTAATATAACAGTATTTCCTGCAGCAATGGCACCAACAAGAGGCTGCATTGAAAGTAAGAAAGGATAATTCCATGGTGATATAATCAAAACATTTCCATAAGGTGAAGCCACTTGGAAAGTTTTAGAAGGAAATTGTGACATAGGCGTTTTTACCTTAATTTTTGAACAATTTTTCTTCATATTTTTTATTTGAAAGGAAATATCCTCTAAGGTTAAGCCAATTTCTGTCATATAGGCTTCAACACTAGACTTACCTAAATCTTTTTGTAGGCAGTCCTCAATTCTCTTCTCATTTTTGATTATAACTCTTTTTAATTTCTTTAAATATTCAATTCTATTATTATATTCAAGGGTAAAACCACTTTGAAAAAACTTCTTTTGCTTTAAATAAATATTATTCATAATAACCTCTATTCCTAAATTTTTTCTAAATTATATCACATATATTTTTACTAGTAAATTACAAATATATGCAATTATAAAAGACTTAAAATTACAAAAATCAACCTCTAATTACATTATATATACTTTTTAATTGCTCATAATCTAATTCCTTAGGTACGGGATATAATGGATTAGCCTCACTAATAGCATATTGGGCCATTTGAGGAATATCCTCATCCCTTATAGTAGTAATGTTACGGGGAATACCCATTCTTTTATTTAAATCATAAATCCAATCAATAAACAGCTGACTTGCCTTTGTATCATCATCTTGTGGTGAGGATATGCCTGCTGCTTTAGCTAGTATAGCAAGCTTATGATATACTGCTTTACCATAATACTGTAAAAAAATAGGTAATATTATGGCATTAGCATAGCCATGGGCAATTCCATATCTTCCTCCTAATGAATGAGCAATCGCATGCACATACCCAACATAACTAATAGTAAAGGCAATTCCGGCGTAATGAGAGGCATATAGCATCTCCTTACGAGCCTCTAAATTAAAAGGCTCTTTATATGAAATCTCTAAATTTTTAGCTATAATTTTAACAGCCTCAATAGCCATCTGTCTAGTCTTTTTAGTAGTAGAACGACCAATAAAGGCCTCAACCGCATGAGTTAAGGCATCCATACCTGTTGTAGCAGTTAAATCCTTTGGTAAATACATAATAAATTTAGGATCCAATATAGCATAGTGTGGAATTAAGGAAAAATCATTAATCGGATATTTATGATGTGTTTTTTCATCTGTTATCACGGCAGCTAGTGTTGTTTCACTACCTGTACCTGCAGTCGTGGGAATAACAAAAAGTGTTGGTAGCTTTCTTCTAACATGAAGCAGGCCCTTCATATCCTGAATAGTTCTATTAGGTCTTACAATTCTAGCACCACAAGCCTTGGCTAAATCGATAACACTTCCGCCACCAATTGCTACAATACCATCACAGTTTTCCTTTATATAAGTATCCTTAGCCTCCTCAACTAATGATATTGTTGGATTAGGCTTAACCTTATCAAAAATGGTATAATTTATTTTTTGCTTAGCTAATTCTTCTTGCATAGGAATAAATGTCTTACTATTAAGTATTACCTCATCAGTTACAACTAATAATTTTTTTATGTTAGTTTGTTTACATATTTCATTTATTTTAGAAATATCATTTAAAATTTTCGGGCTCCTGTATGGTAAAAATGGAATAGCCATTTTAAAAACTAATTGATAACTACGACAATACATTTTATTAATTAAATTCATTTTCATACCTCACTTTTAATAACTAAAAAAATTATATCATAATATGATATAATTTCAATAGAAAAATAAAAAAGACTGAAAACAGTCTTTTTTACAATTATTCTTTTATAATATAACCTAAGCATACTGTTCCAGGTCCGGTATGAGAACCTACAACAGGAGTAAGAAGATAATCTGGAATTTCAGTAAATTGATGCTTTTCATTAACCATAGCTCTTAATTCATCTAAAATCTCCTTACTTGCATTAGCGTGAAGAATAAAAGGCATTACATCTTTACCTTCAATTTCTTCGACAAACATTTGAGCCAAACGTTTTCTTGCTGCCTTAGCAGTTCTAACCTTTTCTAATGTTCTTACCTTTCCATTTTCATCCAAATCTAATATAGGTCTAATTGAAAGCATATTAGCAAACATACCTGCTACTCTAGATAATCTACCATTCTTTATTAGATATTCTAATGTATCAACAGCAAAAATCATATGATTATGAGTCTTAATAAAATCAAGTCTTTTTAATACCTCTTCTAGAGATTTATCCTCATTAAACATTCTAGCTGCCTCAATAGCCATCAAAGCCTCAGGATAAGCTAAGCAATTTGAATCATAAACAGTAACCTTAAAATCATCTACCTCTTTAGAATACAATTCTACAGCGTTATATAAACCACTTAATGGCTTGGCTATTACGATTACTAAAGCACTATCATAGCCATCCTTTTTAGCCTTTTCAAAAACTTCGATCATATGACCTGGTGTTACATAAGCTGTATGAGGAAATGACTCCTTATCTGTGACTAAACGATTATAAAATGTTTCCGCGGAAATTTCTGTATAATCATCATATTTTTCATTTTCAGAATATTGTACTATAGAACGAAATACCTCTATATCATAAGGATGCTTAACATAATCAATGCCGGAATTACTACATACTATTACTTTGGTTTTTGTCATTATATATACTCCTTTTAATCTTTTTCTTAATTATATCACATTCTTACATATGTGGCAATTATTTTAATTTTTATATTTTTTTTGACAGTTATAGCACATACATCGGCATTCAGCAATTTGTTGATTAAAGTATTTAGATATAAATTGATGCAAGCACTTTTTTGTAAAACAAAAATCTAGCATTTTATTAAATTTTTGATAACGTTGTTTTTTGATTTGACCTAACTTTTTATCATCTTTATCTTTAATACTTTCTATAAAATAATGATTTGTATTTATATCCGTTTTATTAAATAATAAAATTGCTTCTGCATATAACCCATCTCTAGAAGCTCTTCCTGTCTGTTGGACAAAATCCTCAATTGATTGACAAATTTCATAAACTACAACAAACCTAATGCCAGCTATATCAATTCCCATACCAAAGGCATTAGTACATATTAAATATTTAAGCTTATCATTAGCGTAATCAGTCTGCATTTTCACTTTTACATCCGCCTGTAGCATACCATGATAAAGACCAACCCTAAAGCCAAGCTTTTTTAATTCACTATATAATAATTCACAAGTTTTTATAGTTAAGCAATAAATTAATCCTTTACTATTATTTTTCTTCAAATAATCTAAAAGTACCTTAAGCTTATTACTTGTCTTAATGACCCGATAGTAGATATTAGATTTATCAAATAAGGCTGTGTATATAATGGGATTTTTCATTGATAAAAGCGAGGTTATTTTACTAACCATATCCCCATTAGCAGTTGCCGTTAAAGCTAATATTGTTGGCTGATAGCCTATTCTTTCAAAAAATAAAGGTATTTCCCCTAAAGCCGCTCTAAAGCCTTCACTCCAAGATAAAGTATGGGCTTCATCACAAACAAAAAGGTCTATTTTGACTTTAGAAATAACCCTTAAAAAGGTCTTATTTTGTAGCCTTTCAGCTGATACATAAACCAGCTTAATGCTGCCACCTAAAATCAAATTATAATTATAGGCTTGAAGCTCATCATCTTGGTTAGAATTAATACATAATGCCTTTATACCTTTTCTTTTTAGATTTCTAACCTGGTCTTCCATTAAAGCAATTAATGGTGATATAACTAAAGTTATGCCACTTAAGATAAGGGCTGGAATCTGGAAGGTAACCGACTTACCATATCCTGTTGGTAATAAGGCAATACAATCTGTGGCATTTATAACAGTTTTAATTATCTTATTTTGAATTGGCTTTAATTCAAAATTAAAATATTTTTTTATGTCCATATTATCATCTCAAATAAATATATAGACAAAATTTAATTATAATTTAAAAAAAAAGAAATCTCTCGATTTCTTTTTACAATTTCAAAATATTTATATCCTCAATATCAGATAATTTTATCATAATTTCTTGATTTTCCATCTGAAGACGTAAACCAGCCTCAGTTACCTCTTTAACCACACCCTCATAGGTTACGGTTTTAGTATATATTTCAGCTAAGACGTGAATACGATAGTAAAGCATAGCCTTAATATCATCTATTCTATGCTTTGCCACCATTTTTCTACTTTTGATTCTTGAGTCATAATACTCCTGATTAGAACTAGCCTCATTTTTATCCTTTACAGAGTCAATAAATAGTAATGGATCATTCATTTCAATCACCTTAGTATATAATATG
>DVKU01000087.1 GCA_018715825.1 Candidatus Avacholeplasma faecigallinarum | reverse complement strand
GTTATATAAAAATCGACACGTAGGTAAAGTCAAAAAAGTTATTCTCGATTTGTCTAAAGCGTGGTTTTTAATAATAATTATAAAAGGACAAACCCCTGATTTTTAAAAACAGGGGTTTGTCAACGGTCTGAAAGGGTGTTTTCATAACACCCTTTATAGTTTAGAGTTGACACCCTATATTATTTAAAGCTGTAGGTACACCCTATGTGTTTAGAGTTGACACACTCTATATTTTAGAGTCGCATTTCCCCTTACACCCTTTATAATTTAGAGTACCAATAAAAAGGCATTTTCTCATAAAATGCCCGATTAATTAAAATTCTTCAATATTGTTAAATCTTGTGTCTAAATTTCTAAATAAAACAAAATAAAACACAATACCTAAAATTATGATAAAAACTAAACCGCTTATACCAGCTAAATAAGGGTTTATAAAGGATAAGCCAACTAACGCTGCACCTAATACTATGGTAATTGCCCAATCTATCAACATAGATAGTACAACAGCCATAGAATTTTTAACACATTCTTGCTCATTTTTCCACTTTAATTTATAAAAGAAAATATTAATCAATAATCCAATCATTGAACTTACTATCACATACAACAAAGGAATAAAAATAAGCAAAAGAATATTATAAACATTAGGCCAAGTTGCTACAATTATAATTAAAGAAGATATTAAAGAAAATACTCCTAAAACACTAACAGAAACTAAAAGTTTAGCTTGAACCAACCTTTTATAATTGATAGGAAAAACTTTAATCATCCAAAAATTAGATCCTTCTATACTTATAGAGCTTGAAGCTGGAGTGGCAATACCAATTGAAAATACTACTATTAAACTACCCCAAAAAGCATAGTTTGTTATATATTGTTTATACGCAATTAGTTCTTCACCATTAATAGTGATAACTACAAATATCGTAAGCACAACTGCCACAATACCAGAAGCTATACAGTTTAAAAAATAGTATTTTGAAGTAAAAAATCTCTTATATTCGTTAAATAATAAAGTCTTGAATTGCCCCTTTGTCTCTAAATGTTTTTTCACATAGACATTATTAGACTTATAATTATTTATTGCTGCATGAATATTATCAAATAATAAAGCAATAAAGGCAGTAACGGCAATAAAAACAATAATATTAATACCAACAAAGGCTAATAAATATAGATAAGAACTACGACATAGCCTTATTAAATGCAAGGTTGGATTAACAAAGCAAAGGGAAGTGACCATATCCTTATAATAATTAGCAACATCAGCAGGGTCTGCTGAAGCACTGCTATTCATTTTAAAGGAAAAAAAGAAAATAGCCACAAATAATAAAGTATATAAAATAAAGTTAATAATATTTCCAAACTTAAATCTATCTGCTACTAAAGTGATAAACAAGGAAAATATGCAGGCAAGCATCATCATAAAAGCTGGTCCAAAAATTATTAAGATTAAGCCAATAATAACAAAACTAAAATCCATAGTTAAAATAAAATTAATAACTATTGATGGTATTAAAATAACTGCATTATATAAAAGCTCTATTATATATAGATTAATAATTTTAGAAGCTATAATATCAAATTTTTTAATAGGCATGCTTCTTAAAATATCATAATCTTTACCAATAAAAATACTTTTAACCTTAAAAATAGTTGTGGTAAAGGTAATTAATGAACCTATACTTCCCATAAACAATAATGCATATAACAGGTCTACTCCACCCTGCAAAAACAATGTAGAAAACATTAATGAATATATACTAGATATAAATAATCCTAAAATTATCATCAATATTAAAAATGCAAAAAAGGAAATAGATTTACTTTTATTTTCTTTAAATTTTCTAACATCAAGGGTCTCAAGCAAATCTACTTTAATTAGTGATAATAAATTACTCATTAAAAAGCTCTAAGAATTTTTCTTCTAGTGATTCAGAGCCCTTGATCTCCTCTGTATTACCACTAACAATTATCTTACCATCCTTTATAATTGCAATCTTATTACAAAACTTCTCTACAACCTCTAACACATGTGAGGAAAAGAAAATCATAGTTCCATTACTACAAAGATCTCTCATTATTTCCTTCAAGTCGTAGGAAGCCTTAGGATCTAGTCCTACAAATGGTTCATCTAATATTAAAAGCTTAGGACTATGAACCAAAGCAGAAATTAAAGCTATCTTTTGCTTCATACCATGAGAATAGGTTTTTATAGGATCTGATAATCTATCTTCAATTTGAAATAAATTAGCATATTTAGAAATTAATTCATTCTTTTGTTCACCTACGCCATATATATTACACACAAAATCGATATATTGAATACCAGTCAAATGTTCATATAATTCTGGATTGTCAGCAACATATGCCATTTTCATTTTAGCCTCAATAGGGTTCTTTTTTATAGAAACCCCATCTAACAAAATCTCCCCATTATCATAACCATGAATACCAACTATACATTTAATAGTTGTAGATTTTCCAGCTCCATTAGGACCAATAAAGCCATATATATCGCCGTCATCTATTTGTAAAGAGATATCATCAATAGCTTTTACTTTCCCATTTTTGTAAGTTTTAGATACATTTTTTATTTCTAACATAAAATCTCTCCATTAATATTTCTTTAACACTTCTTGCATTATCTTCTTACTATTTTCATCATAATCATTAGAATTTAATGCAAGCTGCAAAGCTTCTATATATGTTGATTTAACTTCGTTTGTAAAATATAAGCCGTCATCAGTTTCAACATATATACAAGCAACAAATTTCACATTTTCATGGCCTAATATATTAGTAATAACTAAGCCAAACTGATAATAGCCACCATTTGCATCATAAGCACCATCTTCATTAACAAGAGCCTTTAGGCTTGTAAACTCCTGAATTAAACTGCTATATCCATTTATGCTTGACATAGCGCTAATATTGTTATCTTTATATAAATCAGCGATACTCTTTTGGCCTAATTCACTTTCAAGCATAACGATAACACCAAACTTATTAGCATTTTTAAATATATCACTTTCAAATCTACCACCAAATCTTAGGGCAAGAGATGTTATTTCATTATTAGCCATTTCTCCCTTAACAGATGTTGTTAAATTGTATTTAGAATAATCAACTACATTACTAGGATCATCTGTTGGATCTTCTACAGGTGGATTAACTACTGGAGGTAATTCCTCAACTCCAATTGTAATACTATTTAGAACTAATCTCGGCTTACTTCCAGTAAAGATAAACACAAAGTTTCCATCTTTAGCCTCTGATAGTGAAGCACTAATAGGTGTAGTAATTGGCTGTTGGAAGTTAGCCTCTTTTACTAATGTATAGTTGGAAGAATTTACTTCCTTAAATAAAATATAGTATTTAGAAACAGTACCATAATTTAATTGAGGAACAATTGTTATTGATTTAGCATTACTAACATTAAATTGAGCTTCTAGAGCCACACCATTATCATTAATATTAAACCTAGATAAATCCTCGGTATAATTATCCTTATTTCCACCTAAACGAAGCTCACCACTAAAAACACCACCAGATGTCGATTTAAATTCATAGCCATCTATTTCAAAAGAAAATGAATTAGTATAGCCAGTATCTCTTAAATTATGGCTAGAAAAATCTATTATAATATCACTATCACTAGGAATGATAGGATCATCAGAATCACCTGGATTTGTATTTCCTTCTAAACTTTCAATTGTTTTAATAGCATTTAAAAGCTTAGAATAATTTGTGACTAAAGCCTTCTCAGTATAATTTAAGGCATCATACAAAGCCTTAATAGCCATTACTGTTGGTTTATCCTCTAATGTTATAAGATCACTTAAATCATTAATTTGGCTAATGATTAAATTTATTTGTTCTTGATTAACCTCATTATTAGAATATTGATTAGGATAAGCTAAATCAACATATTCTGGATGGTCTATATAAGGATTTCTATTTTTCTGCCAATCCTTATAAATAACATTATTACGATAAATCTCAGCATCACTTACAGGGTCTTGATAGTGCCATTTTAGCAATGTGTCTAAATTACCAAATTTACCATTATTATCAGAGGCACTTGTATTATCTTGACTAACTAATGTTAAATTATAAGTACCATCAAAACCATATCTTGTAGCCATATAAAACATCATACGGGCTACATCACCCTTAACCTCATCACGTGGCTCAAAAATTGAATTAGTCCATTTATTTCCATAGCCATCAGTTTTGACATTAGCTAAACCATCTACCTCACCAAAATCGGAATTAGCACGATAAGAATTAATAAGATTTTGGGTAGGTCTTAAATGATGGGCATCACTATATGGAGTTGCACCTTCACTTGGAAAGCCATGAGATTTTGCCCAAACATGTTCCTTATTCCAAGAACCACTGGATAATGATTGGCCTGTATATAAACAAATAATATTACCAGGCTTATTAGGATCTGGATCAGTTTCAGGTAAAACAGTATTATTAGTAGAATAACTATGTTTTACATACCCCTTAGAAATTATAGTTGAAAGGTCTCTTCTAAATTCCTCTCCTGTTTTAGTTGTATCCAAATCATCATAATAGCCAGTAGGAATTGACATAGTTAAATATGATGAATTATAAATAGCCTCTACCCTTATAAAGGATAAAGAAATTATACTAATAAATAAAACAATTGTAATTATAAACTTATAAAACTTTTTCAAAATATCACCAACTTTAAATTCCCTTAAAAACATCTAAAAAATCAAAATCACCCTCTTGATCGCCAGGTAATTCTTCTCCAAAATTTGATTCAGCAATAACATCCTCTAATTCAATTTCTTCCTCAGTAATCTGAGGCTTAATATATTTTATCATTTTAAAATTCCTCCATTATTAATTATTTACTAAATTTGAAATTACATTTTGTTGTTCTTCTGTTAATCCCAACTCTAAAGCTTTATCTAAATATTTTTGTCCAGTAGTAATTACTGATCCATTAAATGGACTACAAAGATATAATGAATTACCAACTTCAATATAAATGGTAGCATTGAAAATGTCTGAATAATGTCCTTCCATATTAGTTATTACCCATGCAAATTGGTAACCATTTTCAACGGCTACAGGCTTGCAAACAATATTTTGTAAATTGTAGCCAGCATTATTTGCTATATACTCATCTATACTTTGGTAATCTGTTTTACCAACATTAAAACTAAACTCCCTATTTGTGGCAATAACACCATAAACAGCTCCATCATAATATAATTCATTAGGTATAATACCACCAATTCTAAAATCAACATCAGTAGGCTTTAAATCTGTATCATAAGCAATCTTTAATGATGATTGAGTTTGAGTAGTCATTAATAAATTATCACCTAACTCTATACTTTCATACTCAATTACTATCGAATTTAATTGTGTAGTTTCGTCTGAGTTTTTAATATAAAAATAACAGTCACTTTCATTTTCTGGAAGATACACGTTGTTGTTAGAATTTATTTCTTGAGTGTTAGCAGCACTAGATTGCATAGGACTAGGAGAACTACTAACTAATAGAGAACCACTTTCAAATTCAAATGAAATAGATTTTATCTTTCCAAATAATGTGGTGTTGTATATGTAACCAGTATTTTTTTGTATTTGTATTAAATTAGAATTCATCATTACTTGATAACTTACATAATCAAATTCATTATTACTAGTAGTATGAGTACCATTATAAGTAGCATAACCACTACCAGAAGTAAGTTGATCTATTTCTTTTATTTCTACATATGAATATTTAGACTTTTCAAAATGAGCATATAATGTCATAGATTCATTAGCTATAAGATCTTCGTATTTATTACCATTAATAGGATCATCAAACCAACCTAAAAAGTTATATCCTAATTTAGAAGGATTTTCAGGAAATACTACAGAACCACCTAATTTTGTATAAACAGTTCTATATAACTCACTATCTACATAAAAATTTGTTTCAATTTGATTTGAATCATCTATAACTATCTTTTTATAAATAGATACATCATTTTGTCCACTAGAATAGCAAGAAAATATGTTTGATGATTTGTTATACTTCAAATTATTTCTGGTGTAATCTCCCTGTGAAATAATTGTTGCGATATTATTTGATATGGTTATTTTCCAAGAAGAATTATTGCTTAAAGTACTTTCTGTTCTTAAATAATTACTACTAGAACTTGCAGCATATAAATACCCATTACCAGCATTTAATGCAAATGTATCAGCTATTAAACCACTTTCAAGAGTAATTTCTTGGATTTCAGAATTATATTTAATAATACCATCAATCAATTCAATAGCCACTGTACCTCTATTATTTTTATTTTGAATTGTACTAAGTGCCTTTGTATTATCACTATCTGTAATAATTATTGTGTCACCTATACTTAACTCATTAATATCAGTAACTAGCTCATAAGATACAACAGTGGCAGCAATTGCACTAAAATAAATAATAAAAATTGATAAAACCATTAGTAATGCAGTAGAAATTTTTAAAACTTTTTTCATTTTATTATCCTAGTATAATTAAATTGTACTTTTAATTATACATTCTCCTTTTTCAAGATTTTTATAGTTATGAGTACAACATAACTTTTATATCATCTATTATAGATGTTATAATTAACTCAGCACTGTAGACTGTTT
>DVKU01000086.1 GCA_018715825.1 Candidatus Avacholeplasma faecigallinarum | reverse complement strand
CCATATATATCCAATTTGAGCATTTTATCTCAAGATACATTCCACTTGAAATTTCTTTATTGATAAATTCTTCTTTTAATGTATTATAATTTTCACCGATCAATTCTAGTTGAATTATATCTTCTTCATAAAAGTAAAATTCAAATAAATGACTTCCATCTTCTGCATACATGCTTTCATTATCTTTTATATATATATACATTATATCTTCGTAATCTTCATAATCATAAAATTCAGCTTTAATACTTATATATGATTTTTCATTATAAAGATGATTTCTCATAATATTATTGTAACCATTACATGAAGTCAAGTACAGGCACATAATTAAAATCGTTAATAATGTAGCTATTTTCTTCATAAAAAGTCCACCTTTTCCATTATTTAATACAAACTATATTATAACATTATAAATAACAACAACTTCATTTTTAGTTAGAACATCATACCACACATGTACTTCTAATCCATATTTTCCGTTTCCTTATTACGTTTTTATATCTATCTATATAAATTAATATATCCTTTATTGCATTATACCATATTTTTTTTATAAGGTAATTTTTATGAACAAAATTGAGCAGTGATAACCCTATTAACAACACAAATTATCCTTTAAAAACAAAAAAAGTCTTGATATTTTTGGTATCAAAACTTGTCTTTCCAATTGGTGGACCTGCGGGGACTCGAACCCCGGTATACAACCCACTTCATTTTGCTTTCTACACGTTTATTATGTTCTAAATTTTCATTAGCCCTAAGCGAACATACAAACCAAAAGCTAACTACACTCTATTATGATTCGTCAGTTACTATTAGAGTAGCATAGTAGTGATATATCCTACTGTGTTGAACCTCAAGCCAAGAAACATAGGAAATCTCTTGGGTGAGTCCGCTTATATTATATTAGCAAGCGAATGCAGCGCTCATATTGTTATTAGCGCGTGCAAATAAATGTGTATTGTTTGCGGTTATTATAAACCTCGACGTTGTTAAAGCAGACTACTGCTACGTGCTTACAAAACTCTATGAATCATAGCGAATCCAAAACAAGCCCATGCGTTATTATATTATCACTTATAGATGAAAATTGCTAGTATCTAGAAGCAATTTTCATCTGTTTAGCGATATTTCTTTTACTTTCTGCTTCTTTAATAGCCTCACGCTTATCATTAAGCTTTTTACCGCGACATAAGGCTATTTCAATTTTGACAAGTGAACCAACAAAATAGGCCTTTGTAGCTACTAAGGCTAAACCATCTAGCTTAACTTTAGTAGCAAGCTTAATTGCTTCATGCTTATGAAGTAATAATTCTCTTGTTCTTGTTTCTTGATGATTAAAAATATTGCCATTTTCATATTTTGCTATATGCATATTTAAAATATATGGCCTATTATTTTTAATTATGACATAAGCATCATTAATATTGCATTTACCTAAACGAATTGATTTAATTTCTGTTCCAGTAAGCTTTATTCCTGCCTCATATTTTTCTAATATAAAATATTCATATGATGCTCTTTTATTACTGCATATTACCTTCATAAATATCACCCTTTATATCGTATTCATCTTTAAGGACAAAATCTATTTTTCTAGATTCCTTGCTGGCACTAATAACAACTACATCAACCTTATCACCTAGCTTATATTCCTTATCCTTATATATACATTTTAAATCTTTGTCATTATAGATTACATAGCCATCCATATTTTTATAAGCTACTAGTCCCTCGATTCCATTACTAAGGGTTACAAAAAAGCCAAATGAGGTTATTGAGGTAATAATACCACTGAATGCCTCTTCAATATGTCTTGACATATACCAAGCGTATAGCATATCATCCACCTCACGCTCACACTCAATGCTTTTCCTTTCACTAGCTGAATTTTTAAGACAAATTTCTGGTAGTATAGCCTCATAATAGGCAATATCTTTAGCTAAATCATTTGGATGAAGAAGTAATTTTTTAATTAATCGATGAACCATTAAATCCGGATATCTTCTAATTGGTGAGGTAAAGTGACAATAGTAGTTCATCGCAAGACCATAATGGCCTAGACATTTTTCATAATATTTAGCCTTCATCATGCTTCTTAATAGCATTTGATTTAATATTGGCGAATATGGTGAATCAGATATTTTCTCTAAGGCCTCTTGAACCTGCTTAGGATGAATATCATTTTGAGTTTTCTTTAATGATACTCCCATGTTATTGATAATATCGAAAACATCATGAAGCTTCTCCTGTTCAGGCTTTTCATGAATTCTATATTCACATGGCAAATTCATAATATTCATATTATAGGCTACTGTTTCATTAGCGCATAGCATAAAATCCTCAATAAGCTTTTCAGCATCATCTCTTGTTCTTAGAGTAATATCCTTTGGTGAGCCATCAGAATATAAGGTTATTTTATATTCGTCAACATCAAACTCCAAGCCACCTTTTTTATAGCGTCTTTGGCGAATAATTCTTGAAAGCTGTTGCATTTGTAGTAGCATTGGATAAATGTCGCTATATTCATTTATTAAATCCTTATCACCATTTAAAATTTTATTAACCTTGTTATAGGTCATACGGTGATGGGATTTAATAACTCCTTCACATATTTCATAATTTACTAAATTACCTTTTAAATCTATTTCCATTAAGCATGACAAAACTAATCTTTCAACGCCCTCATTTAATGAGCAGATTCCATTGGATAGCTTTCTAGGTAGCATTGGTATAACTCTATCAGCTAGATATACTGATGTTCCTCTTTCAAAGGCGTCCTTATCTAATGGTGAATTTTCTTTAACGTACGATGCAACATCAGCTATATGAACGTCTAATTCAAAATTACCATTACTAAGCTTTTTAACAAATACGGCATCATCAAAATCCTTAGAATCATCACCATCAATAGTAATTACACTATCGTTTGTAAAATCTCTTCTACCCTCTTTTTGATAGGGTAATACGCAATCTGGAATTGTTTTAATCTCTTCATTAGTCTCATCAGAAAAATTCGATTTAAAGCCATATTCTAAGGCAATTTGACTAATTTCAATTCCTGGATCATCAGGATAACCAACTATTTCTACTACTTTACCAATAATAGAGGTACCGATATAATCAATATCGCACAAAACTAATTGATTATTCTTAGCATTATTTAAATTTTCATATCTTATCACTACGTTGACATCAAAGGCCTTCGAATTGGATTTGACATAGTATTTTATACCTCTTTTAGTTTGTTTTTCATGAAGGATACCTATAACCTGCTTATGAGCTCTATCTATGATCTTAATTACCTTAGCATTCATAAGCTTACTACCCTGTTTATATGGATATATTAAGGCAATATCCCCATCATAGGCATTTAGTAAATCATCATTAGAGATAAAATAATCCTCATTTTCACCATCGACAATACCAAAGGCGTAGCCAGCCTCCTTTACTTGTAGTTTGGCTATTTTTGTTAAAACATATTCATTTTTATAGTGATTATAATAAATTTTTTCTTCATCCTCTAATTTAGTTAATATGGCCTGTAATTCTTTTTTATCTAAATTAGTATATTTTAACATCGTTTTAAACTTACCAGATTTATTTTTAATACATTCTAATATTAATTCATCTTTTTCCATTGTTTCACCACCTTTATTATTTACTATTTTGAAAAAAAAATGAGATTTTTACAAATCTCATTAATAAACTGTATGTAATACCCAAGAAGTAATTACTAATGCTATAAAAATTATAGCTAGTACTGCTGTACTTCTTTGCATGAATAACTCTATACCACGCGTTTTTTGATTTTTAGTCAATTCAGACTTACTTCCATTAAACGCATCATTTATATCATCCTTTGAACTTTGAAGCATTACGATAATAATTAATAAAATTGCAACAATAAAAACGAATATATCTATAACAAATTGTCCCATGAGTAAACCTCCTTGCACAAAATCTACTATGTTATTATACCTAAAATATTTCTAGATTACAAGTGAATTTAAAATTATTTTATAACTTTTAAAATTAATTGGGGCTCACAAGCTTCATCTTGAATACAATAAGCCTGTAAAACATTCTCTATTATTTCCTTATTATCGCTAAAATTAGTGTGAATATATAACAATGTATCACCATTATTTACATAATCACCAACTTTTTTATTTAAAACAATTCCTACACTATGGCATATCTTATCCTTAATAGTTTGTCTACCTGCCCCTAAAAGCATTGCAGCATGACCAATAGTTAAGGCATCTATTCTCTTTATATATCCATTAGATGCTGCCTTAACCTCAATAATATACTTTGCTTTTTCAAATTTCGTAGGATTAAAAATATAACTAGCATCGCCACCCTGGTGAGAAACTAAATTAGCTAAGGATTGTAAACCTTCTCTATTTTCTATTTGCTTAAGGCATAGCTGTTTAGCCTCCTCTAATGAGGATGCATAATTAGCATCAAAAATTAAATGAGATGCGATCTCTAAACATAGATTGGTAAAATCTTTAGGACCATTACCATTTAATGTATTTATAGCCTCTATTACCTCAAGTGAGTTTCCAACAGCAAAGCCCAAAGGCTCATCCATATTAGTTAAGACCGCGGTCATCTTTTTGCCACATTTTTTTCCTATTTCGACCATTAATTTTCCTAATTTAGTAGCTTCCTCGATATTTTTCATAAAGGCTCCACTACCAACCTTTACATCTAAGCAAATTACATCAGCACCGCTTGCTAGCTTTTTACTCATTATGGAAGAGGCTATCAAAGGAATTGATTCTACTGTAGCAGTCACATCTCTTAAAGCATATAATTTTTTATCGGCCGGAACAAGCTCCAAGGTTTGCCCAATTAAAGCAATACCAATATCATTAACCTGCTTTATAAACTCATCCTCAGTTAGTTCAATATTATAGCCTGGAATTGATTCTAATTTATCTAATGTCCCACCAGTATGACCAAGACCTCTACCACTCATCTTGGCAAATTTAATTCCTAAAGAGGCAACAAGAGGGGCTACAACCAATGATGTTTTATCACCAACTCCCCCAGTTGAATGCTTATCGACCTTAACCCCATTAATTTTAGATAAATCGATAACGTCACCAGTTTCTAGCATTGCCTTAGTTAAATATGTAGCTTCTTCATCATCCATTGATTGAAAATATATGGCCATCGCTAAGGCTGACATTTGATAGTCCTCAACACTACCCTTAGTATAACCATCTATAAAAAATTTTATTTCCTCTTGAGTAAGCTTCTCATTGTTTCTTTTTTTCATTATGATATCTACAGCACGCATAAAAACACCTACAATTCATCATATATTCCTAGTATATTAACCTTTAGCTCATTATCACTTTCTAGGTTATTAACTAGTTTAAAGATATCTTTAATTTTTTCTTTTTTTAAACTACATTCAATAAAAAAACGATATTTTCCCATTTCGGTTTTCATAGGTCTTGACATAATTGACTTTAAATTGATATTAAAATTATGAAATTCCTTTAATATCTCATATAAAATACCTGGTCTATC
>DVKU01000085.1 GCA_018715825.1 Candidatus Avacholeplasma faecigallinarum | reverse complement strand
AAATAGGAGAAAAATGAATTTAAATAAATCGGATTATATAATCTAATACAGCTATTTAATATCATTAAACCCTCTTGATATAAATCATCCTTATTGTTGTTATAACAATATTTATATATTATCTTTTTTATATAAATAGAATATTTTTCAAACAAAACCTTTAAGGCCTTTTCACTACCATCATTAATTAAATAAATTAGTTCATAATCATTGTAATTAATATACATTTAATCTGTTTTCATTAAATCATGAAGCACAATAGCACAGCTAACAGAAGCATTTAAGCTATTAACATGACCGATCATAGGAATTGTAATTAAATAATCACTAGCCTTCAAAAGGGTTTTACTCATTCCAAATCCCTCAGAACCTATAATAACAGCCAATTTTAGACTTTTATCAATGTCACAAGCTTTTATATTTCCCTTTGCATCAGTACCACAAATCCAAAAGCCAAACTCCTTAAGCCTTGAAGTAATGGTTGATAAACTATTAACATACATAATTTTACAATACTCAATGGCACCAGTAGAAACATGAGCTACAGTCTCAGTGATGTAGCAACTTCTATTTTTAGGTAATATAACTAAATCAACTCCAAAGGCATCAACACTTCTAAGAATAGCACCTAAATTATGAGGATCCATAATACCATCTAAAATTAAAATTCTACTAGCCTTTGTTACAATTTGGTCTAAGTCATCATCGCTATATAATTTATAATCATTGCGATAAGCACCATAACCTTGATGACCACTAGGGAAAATCTTGTCCATTTTTTCTTTATTAATATGCTCATATTTTATTTTTTTATCATTAAGCATATTTATAAAGTTCATATCCTTTTTCTTGTTGTCATTTAATAAATATACAACTTGAATTTCATTGTTAGCTCTAATTGCTTCATTTATACAATTTTTTCCGTAAATTTTAATCATTATAATCACCGTATACTTCCTACTAATTATAACACATATTATCTATAAAACAAATAAAAAATACTAAAATGCCTAAACTAGCTTATTAATATAATAATATTAAACTAGTAAAAAATAGAGAAAATTATCCACTTTAATAGTTTCAATTTATAATAAAATAAAATAAAAAGTTCCATAGAAAAGTTCTATGGAACGATTTATTAAAATTTAGATAGTAATTTTTGAATAAGCTTTCCTTGCTTAACTATCCAAGGAACTACACCTTGTAGTATTTTCATTAATGGTGCTGAAATTAAACATAGCATCAATAAGAATACTTTACTTGAAGTACTTAATTCCTTAACAATACCACCCTTTTGAGTAATAATATCAGATGAAGCTATTTTATAGTCAGTTACTACTCCACCTAAAATTAGGCAATTATTATCATCGATTCTAGGATTTAACTCTTCTCCTGTTGAATCATATTCTGTATAATAACCATTTATAATATATTTTCCACTTTCAGTAGTATCAATATCAGGACAAATAGATGATTCAGCAATTGATACTCCTAATCTAGTTTCATTAAATGTATTTTTATTAGGGAAATATTTTGACCCACTAACCAAACGATAATTAGCTGTATCAGGAACAACGGTAAGCTTATTTGAACCATTATTAACATATATTGTACCATTAGAATTATGATATAAAGTAAAGCCTCTAACTATATTTTTAAAGACATACTCATCTACCTTATTATTATCGTATGTATAATATGATTCCTTGGCATTCCTAATATATTTGATTTCCTTATTTTGAGAATCATAAATAGTATAAGTTAATTCTTTAGCTTCAGCATTAACATCTTCATCACCATATATTTCAAAGATATTAAACTCGGAATCAACTGCTCCAATATATAAAGAACCTGAATTGGTAGTATCCTCTTTATTATTTACATAAGCAATTCCATTAGTAGTCAAGGTAGGAAGATCAATGACATATGGCATAGAAACTGAATTATCATTACTCATAATTTTAATTATAGGACTACCATCCATTAATAGCTCATAATTATGAGTAGTTTCATTTAAAACAATGGAAAACTTAACATCATTTAATGATGAAATAGTATGTGGCATACGATAAACAAATTGTTCATACGAACCATCTACATAAATCTGCTCACTATTCTTACCATTTATAAATAATTCACCATTTTTATACTCTATAGTTGGCATTACCTTATACTCAACCTGAGTATCCTTAGCCATACCATAATTTATTGAATGATTATAATAACTATTATTTTTATTTTTTGGCAAAGTAATTAATAAAGGCTCTAGTTTTTTTGTTTCTTCATTAGAATAACAAACAACTCCATCAGTAGTTATAGCTAAATTAATTGTTCTAGATGCTAATGAATCCTCAGAATAAGAAACAACCTCATTATATGTGAAATTATCAACCTTATAGCCACCTAAATAAATATTTCCAACATCACTATAGGTAATATTTGGAATAACAACCTCTACATCAATTTTAGTTCCACCAACCTGATAATAATATTTAGATGATTGAACATCTTGAATAGCGGTAATAGTATCATTTTTACTAGAGCTACCTTGGTAGGTTGTAACGATACCATCTATAACGTAATAGCCTTCCTTACTTATATCAATTTTTGGATATGAAGATATAACCTTTGTAGTCAAAGTATCTGAATAATACTCTGAAAATTGAGCTAAAGGCCTAAATTCCAAAAACTGAGGCATTAAGAAAATGAAGAATAAAAATAATGTATAACAAACTCCACATAAAAATTTTCTTAAGGTATTAAATGGCTTACAGGTTTTGAATAAAACCATTAAGCAGGTATGGGTTGCCGCAATAACCGTAATTGTAGAAAGACTTGTAGAATCTAGATACAATGAATTAGATAAGAAGACTACAATTATGGAAATTATGAGTATAACAATAGCTCCTGGGAGGGCTTTTTTAATAACGTTGGCCAAAAACTTACCTTCAAAGGTATTATTATTCGGCTCCATTACTAAAACTAAAGAAGGCAATCCTATAGCTAGCGTATCAATTAAAATTAATTGGTTTGTTGAAATTGGATAGCTACCTGTTTGTAATGCTTGAATAGCTAAGAATAGTGAGAATATAGTTTTAGTTAAGAATAAAGAAGCTACTGATGTAACATTATTAATAACCCTTCTACCCTCAGATACTACCTTAGGCATAGAATCAAAATTTGAATCTAATAAAACTAAATGGCTTACATTACGAGCTGCCTCACTTCCTGAAGCAACTGCAATTGAACAATCAGCCTCCTTCAAGGCTAAAATATCATTGACACCATCACCTGTCATGGCAACAGTCAAACCATTTTCCTTTAAGGTTTCAATTAACAACTTTTTTTGACCTGGTGATACACGACCAAATACAGTATACCTTAAAGCTGCCTTTTTAACCTCAGAATCAGACATTCCATCTAAAGATACATATTCTTCTGCCCTATCAATTCCAGCTCTTTGAGAAATCTTAGATACGGTTAAAGGATTATCACCGGAAATAACTCTTACAGAAACACCAGATTCTTTAAAATAACGAATGGTATTTATCGCATCAGGACGAATGTTATCCTCAATTAAAATCATTGAAACAACCTCAATAGGTGTTGATGGTAAATTTCCATCCTTTATTATGCCATCACGATGAGCTAAGCATAAAACACGATATCCTAAAGCAGCATACTTATTAACATCATTTTTAATTAAATTATATTTTTCTTTTAAAACAAATTCTGGAGCTCCTAAAATAAAGGTTCCATACTTGTCAAATGTAACAGCTTGATACTTTCTTTGAGAACTAAATGGTATAGCTGCCACATGCTTAATTCTTTTTCCTAAACCAAATTTTTCTTTCAAAGCCACAGAAGTTAAATTATTATCTTGAAGGGCATTTAGCATAGCAGAAATTATATTTTTGGTGGCAAGACCTTGAATAGTATTGTAATCTATAACATTTTTAACACTCATAGTACCGTCAGTTATTGTACCCGTTTTATCAAGACAAATACAATTGACACGGGCTAGCATTTCAATACAATATAATTCTTGGACCAAAACATTCCGCTGACCAAGCTTAATAACACCTACAGCTAGGGCTATTGAGGTCATCAAGATAAGTCCCGATGGAATCATTCCTATCATAGCACCTGCCGTTTTTCGAATAGAAAATACATAATCATGACCATTGACAAAATACATTATATAAAATAATAATCCACCAATAATTATAATTATAACAGCCATAAAGTAAATTATCCAGTTTAATGATTTTAACAAATCAGATCTTGGCTTTTTATATTTTTTAGCTTGTGATGTTAACTGTTCAATATAATTATCCTTACCAATCTTATCAACTCTAGCAGCACACTTACCTGAAACAACAAATGATCCGGAATACAAAGTATCGCCTGGCTTTTTAGAAATAGCATCACTTTCACCGGTTAATAATGATTCATTAACCTCAACTTGACCATCGACTACAATAGAGTCAGCACAAATTTGCTTACCACTTTCTAAAAGCAATAAATCATCTAAAACAACCTCATTGACGAAAATCTCTTGGTTAACACCATCACGACGAACGATAGCAGTTGGAGCGGACATTAAAGATAGTTGAGATATCATTTTTTTAGCCCTAATTTCTTGGATACTTCCTATTACTATATTACAGGTAACGATACCCAAAAATACCAAATCCGTATAGGCATTTACTGATATTAATATACCAGCTATAATAAATATTAAAATATTAAAAAAGGTAAATAAATTAGTAAAAATAATTTTAGGAATTGACTTACTATTTTTAACCTTAGTATTATTTACTAAATTTTCTAAAATTCTTTTTTCTACAATATCTTTAGTTAAGCCAGTATCCTTATTAGTATCATAACGCAAAAACTTATCATTATTTTTCTTCATCAATTTAGCTTGCTTCTTTTTATTTTTTTCTAATAGCTTAGCTTCTTGCCTAGCCTTCTTTTTTTCTTCCTTAAGTTCCTTTTTAGACTTA
>DVKU01000084.1 GCA_018715825.1 Candidatus Avacholeplasma faecigallinarum | reverse complement strand
AATTTTCATTTTTTTTGTCAATACCTATTTTATCTTTTTTTTGTTTTTTTTAGTTAAGCTAGCATTTTTCAATAAAATCAGTTATTTTTAACCAGATATTATTATCATTTTGATAGAAAAAATTTGTAGCATCAATATGAATTATATCACCAAAATATTCTACACTTCTTAATTCTGATAAAGCTTTTTGAAAATCCTCTAACTTGGTAAAATCCTGTGATTTATGTACATAGTGACGATTTTCGTTTAATCTTTTTAAAAATCTATCATGTAATACCTTATCGTCTGCCTTTAAGACAATTGTTAAAACCTCATATTGATACTCATCCAATAGTTTTTGTAATTCCTTCATCTCATAAGGCTTAAAATTTGATTCTACCAAAAGTAAGCCTTTGTTATGAACAATTATGTATTTTATTAGGTCAAAGCATACAATTGATAATTTTTTATTTTCTTGGCGATTTTCAACTCTAATTGTATCACCTAAAATTTCTTTAAGATTATCCTTATATATCCCTAAACAATTAAATTTTTCTTCTATTAGTTTAGCGAAGGTAGATTTACCAGCTGCTAAATCTCCTCCTATTAAAATAATTTTTTTCATATAGCCTCCTTAAATAGCTAAATGCCAGTCAAACTGGCATTACTATTCTTTAATATCATTATTTTTATAATATAGACTACTATCTATACTTGCCAAAACCACCATCAAAGGAATCATAAAATAATACATATAATAGGTATTATCAATTAAACCATATATATCTACAAATATAAAGCCAATACCTATTATTAGAAAAAATACCTTTTCACATTTGCATAAGTTAATATATTTACACGCCAAATGATATATTAATATTAATAATCCAAAAATTCCTCCCATAACAGCTGTTTGTAATATAGTGGAATGGTAAACCTGTGGTCCTAATTGAATTCCTGCTGCTGTTTGTAATTCCATAATTGTGGCATTATATCCAGCTCCAATTATAATATTAAGAGGATTATCTGTAAAAATATCTATAGCCTCACTCCATAGACCGCTTCTACCAGTATCATTAAAGCCAAAAGAAAATACATTATCTAATACACTATTTATAAATTCTATAGTGTAATTTTTAAATATAATTAGTATACAAATACCTACTAAGCTTAATCCTAAAAAGAAATTTTGATATACTTTAATTCTTTTAGCAACAAATAATAAGGCAATATATAAAACTGCTATTTCTGTAAATCCAATTAAATATGTTCCTCTACTTGTAGTTAATATTATTCCAATTACAGCAACTAAGACCTTTATATTTTCTATAAAAATTCCTGCAATAGAATCTGACTTTGCCATTAGGTAAAAAATAAATGGTATTGAAAAACATATCATTATACCTGCTTCATTACATAATCCCCAACCCATATAATACCATAAATTTAAAATATTATCGGTTGTGTCCTTTAAATCATAAACCATAAAAGCACATTCTAAAGCCATAATCAAGGCTAAATAGGAAATTGTAGTTGCTAATAAATTAATACTATCCGATTTTATTGTATTTACCAAAACCATATAAATTATTAGATAAACAAAATTCATAAAAAATAAGCAATAAAGCATTTTACCATCAGCTGGTATAGTATGGCACCAAAAAATTGGCAAGAAATTCATTACTGCAAAGCCTATTAACCCATATAATGATTTCATTTTTTTCAGTTTATAGCCATTTATTATAGAATATATAATTAAAAACAAGATAAATACAACTATTTCTATAATAAAAAATATTGGAACTTTTGAATTAGAAAAGCCTGAACTAATATTAAAAATTAAATACATAATACTTGGAATAGCAAATTTAACATCCTTTAAAAACAAGGTTGCTAAAATTCCTATTACTATTAATACACCCATTCCGACATACATTTGATATCGCCAGCCTATTACGCTTACTACTGCAAGCAAAAATGGATATATTTGATTAAAATGTCGCATCTTGGAAATATAATCTAATTTATGCGATATTTTCATAACTATTTCATTCATTAAATAATCCCCCAAAGCCTTAGATTAATTTTGAAATTATTTTTTTAATCTCCTGGCATTTTTCTTTCTTACAAACCAAAATATCAGTCTTTGTAACTGCAACAATCATATCACAAACACCTAACAAACTAACACGCTGTAGCTTGTCATTTGATACAATAATATTATTAGCTGAATCAACACTAACTACAATAGTATTTTTGCAAATATTACCATTTTCATCCTTTGAAAACAAATCCTCAAAGGCCTTATATGATCCGACATCATTCCATCCAAATGATGAGGGAATTACAATAATATTTGAAGCCTTTTCCATGACAGCAAAATCAATAGATTTTTTTTCAAATAAATTAAATGTATCCTTTAAAGTATGAGCGGTTTTAATACCTTCATTCTTATCACAAAGCTGTGAAAGCTTTGTTAAAACCTCATAGTGATTGTAGCTATATTTTTTTAAGGCCTCTACTATGACACTATATTTAAAGATAAACATACCACTATTCCATAAATATTTGCCGCTTTCATAATACTTTAAAGCTAAATCATATTGAGGCTTTTCTTTAAATCCTAAAGACTTTTGGGGCTTATTTAATTCACCTGAGCTAACCTCGATATAGCCATAACCAGTTTCAGGATATGTTGGTTTAATACCTAAGGTAATGATATTATTATTTAATGCCTCCATGCTAGCTATTTGAATAACTTTTCTAAATTCCTCTTCATCAGCAATAAGATGATCTGATGCTAATACACAAATAGTAGGATCATCATAATATTTAGAAATTATCATAGAGCCATAGGCAATTGCTGAAGCAGTATCCTTAAAGGCTGGTTCTATAATTATTCTGCTATCTAAGACCATTGGAAGCTCCCTTTTTAAAGCCTCTAATTGAATTTCATTGGTCGCAATAAAAATCTGCTCATTCTTAACAAGCGGTAAAATTCTCTCATAAGTCAACTGAATAAGCGATTTTTCATTAAAAACTTTTAATAATTGCTTTGGGTTTTGCTTAGTAGATAGTGGCCAAAATCTTTCTCCACTTCCACCAGCCATAATTAAAAAAGTAAGCATTTTTATTCTCCTTCAAACATTGAATCTAATAATTTATCTATATCATATTGAGGATGCCAAGAGGTCTTATTTTGAAATTTAGTGCTATCACCTAGCAATATCTTCGCGTCAACTGGTCTTAAAAATTGCAATGAAACCTCGATAAGTACCCTATTTGTTTCTTCATCAATAGCTTTTTCCTCCAAGTACTCTCCGAGCCATTTTAATTTTATACCCTTTTTGGCAAAAGCTTTAGTAGCAAATTCTCTAACTGTATAAGCCTCTCCAGTAGCAATTACGTAGTCACATGCCACCTCCTGTTGAAGCATAATCCACATTGCAAGAGCATAGTCTTTAGCATGCCCCCATTCACGAGTAGCATTTAGATTGCCAAGTTTTAAAACAAAATTTTTATCAACTAGACATCGTTTAACTCCTTCAACAATCTTTTTAGATACAAACGATGAATCTTTAATGGCAGATTCATGATTATAACAAATTCCATTTACAGCATACAAATTATAGTTAGTTCGATAGCTTTTAACTATATAATGAGCATATAGCTTACTTATAGCATATGGAGATGATGGATCAAAAGGTGTATCTTCATTTTGAGGATAAATATCACCTGAAAATAATTGAGCTGTTGACATATTAAATAGCTTAGTTTTTATCTCACTGCTTTTTATAGCATCTAATAATCTTAATGTTCCTAAGGCATTCACTTGCGCCGTATACTCAGGTATTTCATAGGATAGGTCGACATGAGATTGAGATGCTAAATGATAAATTTCATCTGGCTTAACATTTTCTAATATTCTATTAATATTACTAGCATCAGTTAAATCACCAATATGGACAAAAAAATTTTCATTATTAAGATATTTATTTAAAGCTGAATTATTAATTTGACTCATAGATTGGACAATTCCATGAACCTCATAATTTTTTTCTAATAATAACTCGGTAAGATAATAACCGTCTTGTCCAACAACGCCTGTAATTAAGGCTACCTTACGCATTTTAAGACGCTCCTTTTGTTTTGGTTTAGGGATTACAGCAATTAACTCTAAATTCCCTTTAAATTCAATTCTTTCAATATTTGATGTTAATATGAATGTATCTCCCTTTGCTATTTTACGATTATTAATACTACCATTGCCACTAATAACATAAAATATTTCAAATCCTTTATTTTCATATAATTGCTCACCATCAATAATAAGCTTATACAAATTAAAATGGGAATTCTTAAATGTATCCTCTTGCTTAAAATCAAAAATAAGGTTTTTATTATTGTTATAATCAATTACATTTAAAGAATCCTCAATGTGTAATTGTCTTTTTGGTAAACGATTATAATCGTATAATCGATAGGTAATGTCTGAAGATTCCTGCACCTCTAATAAAAAGGTGCCTCCATGAATGGCATGAACCCTACCTGGTTCAACAACAACTAAGTCATTCGGTTCAATCTTTTTATCCCACAAATAGTTTTCTAACTTATTATTTTCAATTACTTCTTTTAACTCTTGAGCATTTTTTACATTTACTCCTAAAGTTATACTACTTGCTTTAGTTTCATTTAGAATATACCAGCATTCAAATTTTCCTAATTGATTATGTTTTTTTAAGGCATAGTCATCATTAGGATGAACCTGCACACTTAGGTTTTCACTTGCAGAAATTAATTTTACTAATAGCGGAAATTCCTTATCTTTATATCCATTAAATAATTCTGGATGATTAAACCACAACCATCTTAAAGTTTTACCCTTATATTTACCATTTACTATGATTGATGATTTATTCTTATAACCTGATACTATCCAAGCTTCTCCAGTTTTATCATTACAGTCATAAATTTTATTTAATTCATTACCAGCCCAAGGCTTAGTTTCAAAGTATGGCTTTAAAAATATTATCATAACCAAAACCTCTTTTAATTTATTTCATACATATAATACCATTATTTATATTATTTTACAAATTTAATATAAAATATTAAAAATAATAAAGCTATGGCTATGCCATAGCTAAAATTTGATAGAATTTTTTATAATTGGGATATTAAAGTCCTTAGGTTGTAATTTTAAAAAATGAGTACAAGCTAAAATAATATATTTAAAGCCAACTGAACATTCATTTATTTTAGTAATCTCATTAGAAAAATCTAACCTATTTTCAATTAGATATATCAATTTAGATCCATCATAAATACATACATTCTTATATTTTTGCTTTATAGCTTGACAAGTTTTATTTGAAGCTATAACTAAG
>DVKU01000083.1 GCA_018715825.1 Candidatus Avacholeplasma faecigallinarum | reverse complement strand
GGGAAAATAAATTCATATCTATCATTACCAAACTTAATAGATGATAATGTTTCGTTAATTTTACCTATTTCTTGCTCGGCAGTTAAGATATTATTTCTCAACTTAGCTATGAAATCCTCTTTAAAGACAACTTCAGCAGCCTCTCGTGCTTGACGAACCTTTTGTTCATACTTAATAAGCTCACTCTTTTCTAACTTATTTAATTCAGCAATAAATTTTCCTATTTCAGAAATACCATATGTCAAGGTAGAATTATATTTATTGATGTAATTAAATTGTTTAGTAAGCAATGTGTCACTAAGAGTAGTGTAGGAATTTTCCTCTGCCTTATAGCGTTCACGATAATTATCCATTGCAATTTTAAAATTAGAATTATTTACTAATTCTTTATATTCATCACTTGCTTGTTGTTCTATAACTAATGAACCATTAGATAATTGTCTTAATTCCTCAGTTAATTTATCAAGTTCTATAGTTTTAGATGAAACCTGTTCATTTAAGGATTGAATTCTAATTCCGATTCCACCAATCTCCATACCAAAATTCATCTTTTTATTTTCAATTGACTTAATTGAATGAATTACCTTTTCATAATCATCTTGTAATTCGGAAGGAGTTGCACTTCTTTGTCTTATAGCTTGATTATTTAAATCCTCAAGAATATATTTTTCCTTTTGAAGCTGAAGAGCTTTATCTAAATCATCAATTAATGGTCTAACATCTAAACGATCTAGATATTCTAATTCTTGTGTAAGCTTATCATAACGCTCTTTTAACTTAACATACTCTTCCCTAGCCTCAATAGCCTTTTCCTGCCAAATAGATGAAGCTCTACTAGCTGCATTTTTACCAATAAATGGTTTTTCAACATTTGGATTCAAACTAGAAACAGTATATCCTCTATAAATTAATAAATCATTTGTTATAGATGTAGGATATTTTTCAAGTTCCATTGCATCATTACACATAATTACATTTCCACAAGTATAATTGATATAACATCTAGCATCGCTATTTTCACTATCAATAATACTTGCTAATGAATTAGGCTCATATGATGTGTATTTAGATATTTGTTTTGTATTTACTAAACCAATACCATAAAGACGATATCTATCCTTTATTCGAGAATAAATTTGTAAAGCTTGATCAAAATATCTTGGTTCAACAATTAAATTGAATCTTCTATTTCCTAAGAAAATTTCAATAGTATCAGCCCATTGTTGATTTGTAATTTCACAAATTTCAGCAAAAATATGTACGCTGATATCATAATTATAAATTCTCTTTAAGCCCTCTTGGATTTCATTTCTTAGTTGTAATAATTGATTTGGGAAATTAATCCTATTTTGCTCAAGTCCCTTTAAAGCAACAGAGATTTCATTAATCTTACTAATTATATCCTTTTTTTGATTTTCTAATGAACCTATCTCTTGATTATTCTTATTTCTTATAGCTTGTAGTCTAACTTGTAAATCTCTTAGTCTTGTTTTTGCCTCATCAACATTATTTTGATTAATTGATGATAAATTAATATTATAGGCTTCACTATAAATTTTATTATCTGAAATTTTTCTTAATTGATTTACAACATCTTTAAAATTACTAGCTCTTTTTAAGAAATTATTTTGATTTGTCTCTAATGATGTAATGTTAGCTTGTGTCTTTAAAATTTCTCTATTAATATACTCTTCTGCCTTAAATACATCATTATTACTCAAAACATTATATAGCTCTCTAGATCTTTCCTGCAAAGAAACTAATTCCTTATCTAAATCGGCTAATTCTTGCTCTTTAGCTTGTTTTAAAGCTTCTTCCTTTTCTATTTGATTTTTTGCATCATTTATAGAATTTCTAACCTCTTCTACATCAAATAAATGCATTAAATATTCAATATAATTCTTACGTTCTTCAATTTTATTAAGTTCTTGATATATATTGTCTATTTCTTTTAAATCATTAATTTTAGACTGAATCTGCTTTAAAGTTATTTCCAATTCCTTATAAGAACGGATTGAATCCTTAATGGCACTAACATCTATTTCTTTTTCCTCTAAAATATTTTGATAAATAAAATCTTTAACATCAGCAATAGGCTTAAATGCCAAGGCTTTAGGAATTAATCTATAAAAATCCTCATTAATAGAACCAAAAGCATTTCTAAATCCTCGTTTAGCCTCTTTTTTAGTTAAAAAGTATTCAAATAAAGGATTGTGCTTTCTAAATTCAACTGTTCCATAAATTTTATTATCATCTGATACAAACATTGAGTCATTAATTGGCTCAAAACTACGATAAAATATAGATTTAACAGGAGTTAAATCTCCAAAAGCATCTATAACTGTACCAACTGTAAAATTAGTATTAGTCTTTTCATCATAAAACTGTAGCGCAATATGACCACTAACATCACCATTACGTAAATACTCTCTATCATCCATACCTAGCTTGCATTTAACATATCCTCTTAAATCACGCTTACCCTTTTCATTGGCCGCTAAGTTAAATGCTGTATCTCCAGCAGTTAATACATAGGTAATAGCATCCATTATTGTAGACTTACCTGAGGCATTTGGTCCTGTTAATAGAGTGTTTCCATCAATATTAATAGTCTCATTAGATAGATAATGCCAGTTAATCAAACGTATCTTAACAAGTTTTTTCACTTTACTTTACCTCCTCTTGAGAAATTTTCATAATAGTGTTATATACCTCTGTAATATCCTCACTCTTAATTGCCATTAATATTGTTGGTAATATAACAATACGACATGCTGAAGATGTTAAATCACCAGTTACCTCAATTAAATTATAACGCCTAAATAAACGAAGAGAATTGATTAAATCTGTTTTATTTAGCTTCTTTTTAATTTCTAAATAATCATATTTCTCATGAATATCACTAACTTGGCAAACTATATTTTCATTTAAAGAGGTATCTTTCATTTTCTCATGATACAATAAACGTAAAATTAATAAAACTATAGATTCATCTCTTTTTAATTTTAATGTATTTTGGGCTGAAGCACCAACAAGCATAACACTTCCTGTTGGCATATCTAAAATAACATCATACCCCAAAATCTTAAAAAATTCATCAAAAACTTCCTTATAGCTCATTAAAAAATAATAGCTTTCCTTATTGTCTCTTTTATCTCTTGATAAAAAGGTGCTCGCAAGAAGCTTATTTACAGCATCTTTAAATTGATTTTGCTGAGTTATAGTCATTTTTTCTAAAGCCTCTAACATACTACACTCTCCTTCTTATTATAAAATCTTTTAATATATATTTTTTATGATCAATAATATCATCTTTAACTTCCACAATATAATTCTTATCAACAGCTAATATAACACTATAAATCATCATCATAATTATATCATCACTGCACTCATAATCAATAATTTTTGAGGCCTGCATCATATCATCTTGCATATAATTATTCATAAATGAAGTAATATACTCTTCATTATATGAAGACTTAAATTGCTCCATAAATTCAGGTGTTAACTCAAAAGAATCAAGTCCTACATCATCTAAAATCTGATTGTAGTTCCTACTATAAGCACCACGTGGTGAATATAATGAGTCCATCGAATAAATTTTATGAGTTTTAAAATCAAACAAGCTATCCACCAATCTTAAAGCCTTGTCAATTTTTCCAGATTTATTCATAACCTTAACATGCTTTAAAATTGTATTTATCTTACCTATAATGTTATCCTCTTCACTTAATAAAAATTTAATTTTACCTATAGTAGAATTAACATATGTTTTATTCTTATTATCGATTTCGTTAATGAAATCCTCTATAGCATTAAAAGCATCAATGACTTCGTCAATATTACGTACAGCCTTAGCCTCTGCCTCTTCAAGGGTTTTACTAATACCAATATAATTATTGGCAATAGCTTTAACAATTTCAGGATCTTCTTGCATTTCTAAAAGTCTTGTTACAATAGCTAATCTATATCTATTAATATTATCAGAAACCTTTAATTTCATATAACTAGAATCATAAATATCTGATTTGTAAAAAATTAATCTTTGCATTAAATCCTTTATTTCTGAAGTATCTACAACAGATTGAATATAATCCTTCATTCTAGCATCTAATCGTCTTATTGCACGAATTAATTGTTTTGTATTTGAATAAACAAGTGATAATAACAAAGCATATTCTACATTATCCCTTTGATTTAATAAAGAATATATAGAGTATATATATCCTTGATATTCACTTGGATTTACATATTCATTAATATCATCTTCATTATATTCAAATTGAGGATATGCCTTTAATAAGGCTTCACATATTATAATAGCTGTGTCAGTAAAATTTAAAATTTCTTCATAATCATTATTGACATCAACATATATCCAACCGCATTCTTCCATACGTCTTAAAATATAATTGGCTAATTCCCTTTTATTTTTTGGATCAGCTTCTTCATCCTCTTCGTCCTCAACATCATATAAATAAGGATTTGTATCTAAAAAATATATTAAATCATCTACAATAATTTTCTTTTCAATACCAAGGATTGAACCAG
>DVKU01000082.1 GCA_018715825.1 Candidatus Avacholeplasma faecigallinarum | reverse complement strand
AAAAAATACAATATATAAAAAAATATTCGATAAAATAATATAATTATAAATTAAAATTCTATAATTAAATTATTTGAAAAAATACAATTCGAAAATTGATAAAACATTCATTGACAATAAATTTTTAAATGCTATAATTAGTACTATATAACATTTTAGGTTTATATATTTATATATAAAGAAAGGGAGGATGGCATTGATAAAAAAACATACTTTGTCTGTACTTGTGAATAATCATATGGGAGTACTTTCACGAGTGGCAGGCTTGTTTAGTAGAAGAGGATATAATATTGAAAGTTTATCTGTTGGTGTAACTGAAAACAAAGATATTTCGAGAATGACAATCGTTGTTTTTTGTGATGATGATATATTCTATCAGATTAAAACTCAGCTATCCAAGCTTATGGATGTTATTACAATATGTGAACTAGATGACATGCAGATAGTTAAAAGAGAATTGGCCTTAATTAAAATTAACGCTAAAAGTGAAAAAAGAACGCAAATTCTTGAAATTGCCAATATCTTTAGAGCACATGTTGTAGATGTTACAAATTCATCAATGATATTAGAGGTTACCGGTGATAATGAAAAGGTTGATGCAATAATATCAATGCTAAATGAGTTTGGAATTAAGGAAGCTATATGCACTGGTGTAACAGCCATTGCAAGAGGCGATAGTGAATTAAAAAATAATAGGTAAAAGGGGAAGAGATTATGCAACAAGCAAAAATTTATTATCAAAAGGATTGTGACTTAAATTTATTAAAGGATAAAACAGTAGCAATTATTGGCTATGGTTCACAGGGTCATGCCCATGCACTTAATTTAAAGGATTCAGGCGTTAATGTTATTGTTGGATTATATGAAGGCTCTAAGTCTTGGGATAAGGCAGTAAAGCAAGGAATGAAGGTTTATAAAACTGCTGAAGCTGCTAAGATGGCTGATATCATTATGATATTAATTAATGATGAGAAGCAAGCTAAAATGTATAAGGAGGATATTGAGCCAAATCTTGAGCCAGGTAAAATGCTTATGTTTGCCCATGGCTTTGCTATTCACTTCGGTCAAATCGTTCCACCAAAGGGTGTTGATGTAGCGATGATTGCACCTAAGGGACCTGGTCATACAGTAAGAAGTGAATATCAACAAGGTAAAGGAGTTCCTTGTCTTGTTGCAGTTGAAAAAAATGAAACTGGTAAGGCTTTAGATTTAGCCCTTGCCTATGCACTAGGAATTGGTGGAGCTAGAGCTGGTGTTTTGGAAACTACCTTTAGAACTGAAACTGAAACTGACCTATTTGGTGAGCAAGCAGTATTATGTGGTGGTGTTTGTGCCCTAATGCAAGCAGGCTATGAAACACTAGTTGAAGCAGGCTATGATCCTAGAAATGCTTATTTTGAATGTATTCATGAAATGAAGCTAATCGTTGATTTAATTTATCAATCAGGCTTTTCTGGAATGCGTTATTCTATTTCAAATACAGCTGAATATGGTGACTATATAACAGGACCAAAGATTATTACTGATGAAACTAAGAAGACTATGAAAAAGATATTGCGTGATATTCAGGATGGAACCTTCGCTAAGGATTTCCTATTAGATATGTCACCTGCTGGTGGTCAAGCTCACTTTAATGCTTTAAGAAAGCTTGCTAAAGAGCATCCAAGTGAGAAGGTTGGAGAAGAAATAAGAAAGCTTTATAGCTGGAATAATGAAGAAGATAAGCTAGTAAATAATTAATTTGATATGCTTTAACTTTAAAAGTGGAAGCAATATTTGCTTCCAACTTTTGCATATATTTAGGAGGTGTGGTTTCTTGGTGGTCCATATATTTGATTCAACACTAAGGGATTGTGCTCAAGCAGAAGGAATAAGCTTTTTAGTTAATGATAAGATTAAAATTGCTAAAGCATTAGATGATTTAGGTGTTGATTTTATAGAGGCTGGGAATCCCGGCTCTAATCAAAAGGATTTAGAATTTTTTAAAGAGGCTAAAGGACTATCACTTAAGCATTCTAAGCTAGTTGCCTTCGGAAGTACTAGACGCCATAATAGTAAGGCTTGTGATGATAAAAATGTCAATGCCTTATTACAGGCGGATACAGAATATGTATGTATATTTGGAAAATCTTGGGATTTTCATGTTGAGAGTATTATAAATACAACTAAAGAAGAAAATTTAAATATGATTTATGATACAATCTCTTATTTAAGACAACAAGGGAAAAAGGTATTTTTTGATGCCGAGCATTTCTTTGATGGCTATAAGTCTAATAGCGAATATGCTTTAAAAACTTTAATGGTTGCTCAAGAGGCTAAAGCTGAGGCAATCATTTTGTGTGATACTAATGGAGGAACCTTCCCTGATGAGATTGTAAATATTATAAATGAAGTAAAAAAAGTAATTACAATAGAGCTTGGTATTCATGCTCATAATGATTCAGGAATGGCAATTTCAATTAGCATAATGGCTGTATTTTCTGGTTGTAGGCAAGTACAAGGTACCTTTTTAGGCTATGGAGAAAGATGTGGTAATGCTAATTTATCAGCTATAATTGCCAATCTAGAATTAAAAAGAGGGTATAAATGTCTACCAGATGATAATATTAAAAAATTGACACAAACAGCTAAAACAATTGCTGAAATTTCTAATTTTAAATTGGCTGATAATTTACCATATGTTGGATCACAAGCCTTTGCTCATAAGGCTGGAATGCATATTGATGGTGTTTATAAAAACTCAAAATCATTTGAGCATGTATCACCTGAGGTTGTCGGTAATGAGCGAAAGTTTTTAATTAGTGAGGTTAGTGGAAAATCAACAGTTTTAGCCAAAATTCAAAAGCTCTATCCAGATATGAAAAAGGATGATAAAGCTTTAGATGAAATAATTTCAACTATTAAAAGCTTAGAATATGGTGGCTATCAATTTGAAGGAGCAGATGCCTCATTTGAATTAATAGTTCATAAGGCTAAGAAAAACTTAAAATCATATTTTGAAGTTGAAAATTTTAAAACAATAGGGGAAGGACCAATCAATAAGGGCGAAGCATCAGCCTCTGCTATTATCAAAGTTAAGGTAGAAGGGGAAACCGAAATTACAGCAGCCAATGGTGATGGTCCAGTAGATGCCTTAAATGAGGCCCTAAGAAAGGCGATAGGAAGATTTTATCCAATTCTAAATGAGGTTCATTTATCTGATTATAAGGTAAGAATCCTAGATGGAAAGGAATCCTGCACTAAGGCAACAACAAGAGTAATAATAGAATCAACTGATGGCAAAAGCGTGTGGTCTACAGTTGGAGTATCTAAAGATATAATAGATGCCAGCTTTAAAGCATTAATTGATTCAATTGAATATAAATTATTTAAGGAGAAGATTTAATATGGGAATGACAATGACACAAAAAATTCTTGCCAAGCATGCTAATTTAGACCATGTTGTGGCAGGGCAGCTAATTGAGGCTAACTTAGATTTAGTTTTAGGAAATGATATTACTACTCCTGTAGCAATAAATGAATTTAAAAAGATTGGTGTAAAAGAGGTTTTTGACAAGAACAAGGTTGTTATTGTCCCAGATCATTTTACTCCTAATAAGGATATCAAGTCTGCCGAGCAATGCAAATTTATTCGTGAATTTGCTCGCGAAAAGGAAATTGTTAATTTCTTTGAGGTAGGCCAAATGGGTATTGAACATGCCCTATTACCTGAAAAGGGTTTGGTTGTTAGTGGCGATGTTGTAATTGGAGCTGACTCTCATACCTGTACCTATGGAGCATTAGGAGCTTTTGCTACTGGTGTTGGTTCAACTGATATGGCCTGTGGTATGGCTACTGGTAAGGCTTGGTTTAAGGTACCTTCAGCTATTAAATTTAATTTAATAGGTAAGCCTAGCAAATATGTTAGTGGTAAGGATGTTATTTTACATATTATCGGTATGATTGGTGTCGATGGAGCATTATATCGTTCTATGGAATTTAGTGGTGAGGGATTAAAAAATTTAAGTATGGACTCTCGTTTATCAATGGCTAATATGGCAATTGAGGCAGGTGCTAAAAATGGTATTTTTGCCGTAGATGAGAAAACCTTAGAATTTTGTAAGGCTCATTCACTAAAGAATCCAGTTGTTTATGAGGCTGATAGTGATGCAGTATATGATGAGGAGTATACAATTGATTTAAGTACAATTCGTCCTACCGTAGCCTTCCCTCATTTACCTGAAAATACAAAAACTGTCGATGAGATTAAACCAAATGAGATTAAAATTGATCAGGTTGTTATCGGTTCATGTACAAATGGCCGTATGGAGGATTTACGAATTGCAAGAGACATTTTAAAGGGTAAAAAGGTTCACCCTACAGTTCGTACAATTGTAATTCCAGGTACTCAAAAGATTTATCTACAAGCAATTATGGAAGGAATTGTAACTGATTTAGTTGAGGCAGGCTGTGCCTTTTCAACACCAACCTGTGGACCATGCTTAGGTGGACATATGGGTATATTAGCTAAGGGTGAGCGCTGCGTGTCTACAACAAATCGTAACTTTGTTGGTCGTATGGGTCATGTTGATTCTGAGGTTTATTTAGCAAGCCCTGCAACTGCAGCTGCATCAGCAATAACAGGATATATTACAAATCCTGAAACTATGGAGGAATAATTATGAACGCAAAGGGAACAGTTTTAAGATATGGAAATGATATTGATACAGATGTTATCATTCCAGCAAGATATTTAAATACATCTGATCCAATGGAGCTTGCCAAGCATTGTATGGAGGATTCTAAGGAGGATATTAACCAAGGTAAAAAACCATTTTTTCAAAGGGTTAAGCCTGGTGATATCATTGTAGCTGATAAGAATTTTGGTTGTGGTTCAAGCCGTGAGCATGCCCCACTTGCTATTAAAACCTGTGGTGTATCATGTGTTATTGCTAAAACATTTGCCCGTATTTTCTATCGTAACGCTATTAATATTGGTCTACCAATTTTAGAGTGTCCAGAGGCATGTGATAATATAAAGGATGGCGATATTGTCAGTGTTGATTTTAAAAGTGGTGTTATAACAAATGAAACAACTAACCAAAAATTTCAGGCAGCCCCATTCCCTGAGTTTATGCAACAAATTATTCAGGCTGGTGGCTTAATCAATAAAATTAAGGGAGAAAAATAATATGGAGTATAAAATTGTAACCTTACCTGGTGATGGTATTGGACCAGATATTGTATGTGAAGCAGTTAAGGTTTTAAATAGAATTGGGAAGTTATATAATCATAAATTTAACATAGTTGAAAAGCTAATGGGAGGATGTGCTATTGATAAGGTTGGTACATCACTTCCTCAAGATACAATTGATGAGGCATTATCATCAGATGCTGTATTATTAGGAGCAGTTGGTGGTGCTAAATGGGATAATTTGGCAAATGGTGACCGTCCTGAGAAGGGCTTATTAGGTATTAGAGGTGCTTTAAAGCTTTTTGCTAATTTAAGACCTGCCGTATTATATCCTCAATTAAAATTTGCCTCACCATTAAAAGAAGAAATTATTGGTGATTCTCTAGATATTTTAATTGTTCGTGAATTAACTGGTGGTATGTATTTTGGTGAAAAAGCAAATTCTCCTAAATATAATCCAGAAGATCCTAACTGTTGGGCATCTGACCAAGAAAAATATTATGTTTATGAAATTGAACGTATTATTCGTGTTGGTATGGAAGCAGCAATGAAAAGAAAGAAAAAGGTTTGCCTTGTCGATAAGGCAAATGTCTTAGAATCATCAAGATTATGGCGTAGAGTAATGGAGCGTGTAATGAAGGATTATCCACTTGTTGAGGTAAGCTATCAATATGTCGATAATGCAGCTATGCAACTAGTAGGAAACCCTCGTCAGTTCGACGTTATCATTACTTCAAATATATTTGGTGATATTTTATCAGATGAGGCATCAAGAGTTACTGGTTCAATTGGTATGCTAGCATCAGCCTCATTAGGCAATACAAAGCTAGGACTTTATGAGCCTATTCATGGTTCTGCCCCAGATATAGCTGGATTAAATAAGGCTAATCCAATTGCTACAATTTTATCTGTAGCTATGATGTTTAGATATTCTTTTGATTTAGAAAAGGAAGCTTTAGCTATTGAACAAGCTGTTAATGATGTATTAGATGCAGGTTATAGAACAAGTGATATTTATAGTGAAGGTATGAAGCTTGTTGGAACAAAGGAAATGGGCGATTTAATTGTTAAAGCTTTAAAATAAGGAGCGTTATTATGAAAAGTGATGTTGTTAAAAAAGGTGTAGAGAGAGTCCCAAACCGTTCTTTATTTAAGGCTATGGGCTATACAGATGAGGAAATTAGTAGACCTCTTATCGGCGTTATAAGTGCGAAAAGTGAAATCGTTCCTGGTCATATTATGCTTGATAAGGTTTCAGATGCTGTTAAAAGAGGAATTTTGATGGCTGGAGGAACACCGATTGAAATACCAGCTATCGGTGTTTGTGATGGCATTGCTATGGGACATCAGGGAATGAAATATTCCTTGGTAACAAGAGAAATTATTGCAGATTCTATTGAGTGTATGACTATGGCTCATGCCCTAGATGGATTAGTTTTAATTCCAAATTGTGATAAGATAGTCCCAGGAATGCTAATGGGTGCTTGTCGTATGAATTTACCGACAATTGTTTGTTCTGGTGGTCCTATGCTTGCTGGAAGGGTTAATGGTGCCAAAACCTCCCTATCATCAACCTTTGAGGCTGTTGGTAAATACAATAGTGGTAAAATTACCAAAGAGGAATTATTAGAATATGAAAATAATTCTTGTCCTGGCTGTGGCTCTTGTTCAGGAATGTATACAGCCAATTCTATGAATTGTATGTGTGAGGTTTTAGGAATTGCTTTACCTGGTAATGGTACTATTCCTTGTGTGTATGCAAGCCGTATTCGTTTAGCTAAATATAGTGGTATGAAGATAATGGAGCTTGTTAAAAATAATATTACAATTCGTGATATTTTAACTGAAAAATCATTTCATAATGCTTTAACTGTTGATATGGCTTTAGGCTGTTCAACTAATACAATGCTTCACTTACCATCTATAGCTCATGAGGCTAAAGTAAAAATTGATTTAGATATGGCTAATGAAATTTCATCAAAAACTCCTAATCTATGTCATCTAGCCCCAGCTGGTCATACCTATATGGAGGATTTAAATGAGGCTGGTGGAGTTTTAGCGGTAATGAAGGAATTAACAAAGGCTAATTTGTTATACACAAATTTAATGACAGTAACTTTAAAAACTATAGAGGAAAATCTTAAGGATGCCGTAAATAAAAATCCAGAAATTATTCGTCCTATTGATAACCCTTATTCTAAAACAGGTGGAATAGCTGTATTAAAGGGTAATTTAGCTTTAAATGGATGTGTTGTTAAGCGTGGAGCTGTAAGTGAAGAAATGCTAAGACATACTGGTAAAGCTAGAGTATTTAATAGCGAAGAGGAAGCAATTAAGGCTATTGATGGTAATGAAATTAAAAAGGGCGATATCGTAGTTATTAGATATGAAGGCCCTAAGGGTGGTCCTGGAATGCGTGAAATGCTAGCTCCAACCTCAAGACTTGCTGGTATGGGACTTGATAAGGATGTTGCCTTAATTACTGATGGTAGATTTTCTGGTGCTACACGAGGAGCTTCAATAGGTCATGTTTCACCTGAGGCTGCTGAGGGTGGTTTAATTGCTTTTGTAAAAGATGGTGATTTAATTGCCATTGATATGATAGAGTGTACAATAAAGCTTTTAGTTGATGAAGCTGAAATTAATAAACGTAAGGCTAATTGGGTTAAGCCTGAGCCAAAAATTAAAACAGGCTATCTTGCAAGATATGCTAAGCTTGTAACCTCAGCCTCAACAGGAGCTATTTTTAAAGAAGAGTAAATTAAGTATTGGAAGGGTGATAGTATGAGACTAAATGGTTCACAAATTATCATTGAATGTTTAGTAGAGCAAGGCGTTGATACTGTTTTTGGATATCCTGGAGGTGCAGTATTAAATATTTATGATGAGCTTTATAAAAATTCAGATAGAATTAATCATATTTTAACATCTCATGAACAGGGTGCATCTCATGCTGCCGATGGATATGCAAGATCAACAGGTAAGGTTGGTGTAGTTATAGCTACATCTGGTCCTGGAGCTACAAATCTAGTAACAGGTATCGCAACAGCCTATATGGATTCATCACCAATAGTGGCAATAACAGGTAATGTTGGAAACAATCTTTTAGGAAGAGATTCGTTTCAAGAGGTTGATATTACAGGCATTACAATGCCTATAACTAAGCACAATTATATTGTAAAGGATATAACCAAGCTAGCTGATACAATTAGAGAGGCATTTTTAATTGCTAGAAGTGGTAGACCTGGTCCAGTTTTGATTGATATTCCTAAGGATGTTACGGCAGCCATTTGTGAATATGAGCCTAAAAAAATTAATTTTCATGAACAAATTAAACAGCTACCTATTATTTTTGACTATCAGCTTGAGGATATTGCTAAAATGATCCTGGAGGCTAAACGTCCATTTATATATGCAGGTGGTGGGGTTATTAAATCTAATACCAGCAAGGAGCTAAATGAATTTGCAAATTTATTAGAGATACCTACCTCTACATCCTTAATGGGTATTGGTGCGTTTGATCAAACTGATCCTTTATCAACTGGTTTAATTGGAATGCATGGTAGTGTTGCTTCTAATAAGGCTGTAGTTGAGTGTGATTTGTTAATAACCTTAGGAGCAAGATTTTCAGATCGTGTTTTATCAAATCATAAGCATTTTGCCGAGGATGCCAAAATCATTCAAATTGATGTCGATGTGGCTGAAATTAATAAAAATATTAAGGTTGATTATTCCTTGGTAATGGATTTAAAGGAATTTTTCACAAGAATAAAAAAATATTTAACTAAAACTACACATAAGGAATGGATTGAAAAAGTAAATGGCTGGAAAAAGGTCTTTACTGATAATCAAAAGAGTCAAGCTTTAAAGCCTAGATATTTTATGGAAGCTATTTATGAGGCTACTAAGGGTGATTGCTATATTGCAACTGAGGTTGGTCAGCATCAAATGTGGGCTGCTCAATATTTTACCTATACTAAGCCTAATCGCTTTATTTCATCTGGAGGCTTAGGTACAATGGGCTTTGGTATGGGAGCTTCAATTGGTACGCAATTAGCCCATCCTAATGATTATGTATTTAATATTGCAGGTGATGGCTCATTTAGAATGAATTTTAATGAACTATTAACCCTAAGTAAGTATAATATTCCTGTTTGTGTAGTAATTGCTAATAATGGCGTTTTAGGTATGGTTAGACAATGGCAAACTGCCTTTTATGGAAGAAGATATAGTCAAACGATATTAGATAATAAGCTAAATTATGAATATTTAGCTAAAGCCTGTGGAGTTGACTATTATTATGCTGACACAAAGGAAACTTATAAAAAAGCTATAGAAGAGGCTTTAAAAAATAGAAGACCATGTATTATAAATGCTATGGTATTAATAGATGAAAAGGTATTACCAATGGTTGCTCCTGGTAAGCCAATTGATGAATTAATGCTAGAATAATAAAAATAGATATAGCGCGTCTATATCTTTTTTTATTTATTAAAAAATATCATAAATTGATATAAAATGCTTGCTTAAAATCTATTTAATAGTATAATATCTATTGTTAGAGGTGAAAGTATGAAATATGCAATTTATGGAGCAGGCTCTTTAGGATTAGTTGCTTCAGCAATTTTAAAAAAGAATAATGAAGAATTTGACTTAGTAGATAGAAATATTAAAAGTGTTAATGCCATTAAGGAAAATGGTATAAAAATTGTGGGTACACTTAATTTAGTCCAAAAGGTAAACGTTATTTTAGATACTAATTGTAATGAAAAATATGATATTATTTTCATGTTTACAAAACAAATTGATAATCTTAATACTATTAATAAGCTTAAAGGCCTTCTTAAGGAAGATGGTGTTATATGTACAATGCAAAATGGTCTTCCCGAGTTGGATTTAGCATCTGTAATTGGTGAAAAAAGAGCTTATGGCGCAGCAGTAGGCTTTGGAGCAACACGCTTAGATTATGGTGTAAGTGAGCTTACAAGTGAAAATACTAAGGAAAGTATGACCTTTAGTGTCGGTAATTTAAGTGGCTATCATGATGAGCATTTTGAAGAAATTAAAAGAATTTTAAGCATTATTGGTAATGTTACAGCAGAAGAAAACTTTATAGGGGCAAGATATGTTAAGCTATTAATAAATAGTGCCTTTAGTGGAATGAGTACTGTGTGTGGGGCAACCTTTGGTGAGGTTAGTAAGAATAAGAAAAGCCGTAGAATAATTCAAAGCATTATTAAAGAATGTATAGAGGTAGCTAAGGCATCTAAAATAAAAATAGAACCAATTCAAGGTAAAGATGTAGTTAAGCTATTAGATTATAATGGTAAGCTAAAAAAATGGTTAAGCTTTATGATAATTCCTCTTGCTATAAAAAAACATGCCCTTTTAAAGGCAAGTATGCTTCAAGATATTCAAAAGGGCTTACCTTGTGAAATTGATTCTATTAACAAGGTGGTTTCCGATATGGGTAAAAAATGTAATGTTGCTACACCATATAATGATAAGGTAGTAGAAATCGTTAAAAAGATGGAGGCTAAACAATTAAAGCCTGATTTCAATAATGTATTATTATTTAGCGATATAAAATAAAAAATTGCAGGTTAAACCTGCAATTTTTTATTTTAAAGCATTATTAATAGCTGATACAAGGGCGTGAATAGAAGCACAAATGATATCATCATCAATACCACAGCCCCAATATTCTTTATCCTTTAATTTGATTGAAACATAGGCAGCTGCCTCAGCCTTAGATGATGAGTCTAGGGAATGCTCAAAATAATTTGTTAGATTATAATCTAAATGAAGTGTTTGTTTAAGAGCATTACTTACAGCATCTAATCTACCGCTACCCTCTGCTAAATGATCAATTCGATTGCCATTGTAGTTGATTGATAGCATAACCTTGAAAATATCAGATTCTCTAATAAAATGATATTCATTAAGCTCAAGAGGTGTTTTTAAATTAACAAAATTATCAACAAATATAGATTGAACATCACTAGGAGTAAGCTCCTTATGATTTTTATCAGAAACATCCTTTACAATATAGCCAACTGTCTCACGCATCTTAGCTGGAATATCAAGTCCGAAGTTTGTCTCTAAAATATAGCAAATTCCACCCTTACCAGATTGAGAATTAATTCTAATTACATCGGCTGAATATTCTCTGTTTAAATCCTTAGGATCAATTGGTAAATATGGAATATTCCAAATTCCAGATGTATCATGCTTATGATATTTCATACCCTTTGATATGGCATCCTGATGAGAACCAGAAAAAGCAGCAAAAACAAATTTACCTGAGTATGGTTGACGGTCATAAACCTTCATTTCAGTTACGCTTTCATAAAGCTTTATAATTTGTGGTATATCTGAAAAATCTAAAAGTGGATCAACACCATGAGTATACATATTAAGGGCTAGGGTAATGATATCGACATTACCTGTTCTTTCACCATTACCAAATAGGGTACCTTCAATTCTATCAGCACCAGCTAATAGGCCTAGTTCTGAATCAGCAATGGCAGTACCTCTATCATTATGTGGATGTAGGGATACGATTAATGCCTCTCTATTTTTCATATGGGTAGACATATATTCAACCTGTTGAGCATAAACATGAGGAAGTGACATTTCTACAGTTGCTGGAAGATTAATAATTAATTTATTTTCTTTAGTTGGCTTAAATACATCTATGACAGCATTACAAACCTCTAAAGCGTATTCCATTTCTGTACCTGTAAAGCTTTCAGGAGAATATTCAAATTGGAAATTTCCTTTAGTTTCTTTAGCATATTCAACTAATAGCTTAGCACCATCAATTGCTATTTGTAAAATTTCCTCTTTAGATTTTTTAAATACCTGTACTCTTTGTGCTAAGGAAGTAGAGTTATATAAATGTACGACAGCCTTCTTACAGCCCTCTAAAGCCTGGAATGTTTTTTTAATAATGTGAGGTCTTGCCTGAGTTAAGACCTGGATGGTTACATCATCAGGTATTAATTCTTGATCTATTAGTGCTCTTAAAAATTCATATTCTGTTTCAGAAGCAGCAGGAAATCCTACTTCAATTTCTTTAAAGCCAATTTTAACTAGTAACTTAAAAAATTCAATTTTTTGATCCAATGACATAGGCTTAATTAATGATTGATTACCATCTCTTAAATCGACACTACACCATATAGGAGCTTTATCAATATATTCTTTTTTCACCCAGTTTAAGCATTCAACCGGTGGCATAAAATATCCTCTTTGATACTTTGTAAAACCTTTCATACTACTCATACCCCTTTTATAACTATATTTAGAAAAATTATACCAAAAAAACGTTTGCTAGTCAATTTTTTATTATGTTTGTCTTTTAATTTAAAACTATTTATGATATATATTATAATGTTAAATTATAAAAGGAGTAAAGCTATGAGTGTTTTAAAGTGTAGTAATGTATCATTTTCCTTTGGAAATAGGGTTATTTTAGAAAATGCCTCTTTTGTTATGCAAAAGGGTGAGCATATTGGTCTTGTTGGTTTAAATGGTGAAGGAAAATCAACATTCATCAAAATGATTACTGGTTCATTAACTCCAGATGAGGGTAAAATTGAATGGTGTAAGAGAATAACTACAGGATATCTAGATCAATATTCAACCTTAACTCCTGGTAAGAGTATCCGTGAGGTTTTGCGTGAGGCATTTAAACATATGTATGACCTAGAGGCAGAAATGAATAGCCTGTATGAAAAAATGTGCGATTGCAGTGAAGAGGAAATGAATGAATATCTACAGGATACAGGTGAGATTCAATCAGAATTAGAATCATCAGGCTTTTATACTCTTGATGCGACAATTGAGTCAGTAGCTAATGGTTTAGGACTAATGGAAATCGGTCTAGATCATGATGTTTCTAATTTAAGTGGTGGACAACGCTCTAAGGTTTTACTAACTAAGCTATTGCTTGCTAAACCAACAATTTTGATATTAGATGAGCCAACTAATTTTTTAGATGAGGCTCAAATTAATTGGTTAAAAACATATTTAGAAAATTATGAAAATGCCTTTATATTAGTATCACATGATGTACCTTTTTTAAATAGTGTTATTAATGTAGTTTATCATATGGAGGATGGCACATTAACTAGATATAGTGGTAATTACGATGGTTTTATGCAAATGTATGAGCTAAAAAAGCGTCAGCAAAATATGGCCTATGAAAAGCAACAAAAGGAAATTGCTCATTTAAAGGAATTTATTGCTAAAAACAAGGCCAGAGTTGCTACAACTGACCTAGCTAAGTCTCGTCAAAGAATTTTAGACAAAATGGAAATAATTGATAAAGCAAAGGAGGCTATTAAGCCAACATTTAGATTTAAAGAGTGTGGTGCCTCTGGAAAGTTTGTTATTTCATGTAATGATTTAGTTATTGGCTATAATGAACCATTATCAAAAAAATTAAACTTTGTTATTGAGCGTGGTCAAAAGGTAGCAATAAAGGGTGCTAATGGTATAGGTAAATCAACCCTATTAAAAACAATATTAGGAATTATTCCACCAATTTCTGGTGAGGTAAAACTTGATTATAATATCCATTATGGCTATTTTGAGCAAGAGGTTAGTGATTCTAAAAATACAGCCTTAGAAGAAATTTGGAATCTTTATCCAGCTATGACTAATGCTGAGGTAAGAGGAGCCTTAGCATCTTGTGGCTTAACTAAGGAAAAGATAGAATCACTTATGATGGTCTTATCTGGTGGTGAGGCTGCCAAGGTTAGATTATGTAAAATAATGCTAAAGGAATGTAATACTCTTGTATTAGATGAACCAACTAATCATCTAGATGTTTTAGCAAAAGAAAGCCTTAAGGAGGCCTTAAAGCAATTTAAGGGTACAATTGTTTTAGTATGCCATGAACCAGATTTTTATCAAGATATTGTTACAGATGTATTAGATGCTGAGGGATGGACTACAAAGATATTATAAAGGGATTATTATCCCTTTTTTAATTAAATGATATTTGATATAATTTAGTAAAAGGATGGGATAATATGCTAAAGGAATTTAAAAACATTAAGGTTGGATATATACCTGATTGTAAAGTTAATATTAATAATAAAGACTATCTAATCCATGGAGTTATTAATAATGAGGATATTTTAGTAGATACAGATGGTAAATACCCTTCTTTAAGCAAGGTATTAAAGCCAAGTGAGAAAAGAATTTATGATGGCTGTATCTATCAAAATGAATGTGGAGGCTGTCAGTTTCAGCATATTACATACGATTATGAAATCGAACTAAAAACAAATTTTTTAAATGAGCTATTTAAGCCATTTAAATTAAAAAAGCCTATTACTATCGTTCCTATGTATGATTATCTTCACTATCGCAATAAATGTCAAATGACCTATAAGCTATCAAAAACTAAAAAGGTAGTATGTGGTCTATATGAGGAATACTCACATAAAATAGTAACTGTAAATAACTGCATGTTACAGGCTAAAAAGGCTAATGAAATAATTCAAGAGGTTAACAAAGCCTTAACTAAAAACAAAATTATGCCCTATGATGAAAAGACAAGAACAGGTACAATTCGTCATATATTTGTAAGATATGGCTTTAACTCTAAAGAGGCTATGCTAGTTTTAGTCACAAACGGCGAAATGTTTCCAGGTAGAAATAACGTTATAAAGGATATAAACAAAGAAAAGCTAGGAATTACAACTATAGTACAAAACTATAATGCTCGTGATACATCTATAGTTATGGGCGATAAGGAAAAAATCCTATATGGTCCAGGCTTTATTTATGAATATGTTGGTGATTACAAATTTAAAATATCAGCCAAATCATTCTTTCAGGTTAATACCCTTGGTATGAAAAAATTATACGATCTTGCCCTATCAAAAGGCCTAATAACTAAAAATGACATCGTAATAGATGCCTATTGTGGGGTTGGTACCATCTCCATATTTGCCTCTAGATACGCAAAAAAGGTAATAGGCGTAGAACTTAATAAAAATGCTATAATGGATGCTAAAATCAATGCCAAAATAAATAACATTTCAAACATAGAATTTATAGCCGATGATGCCACTAACTTCATGACACACCTAGCAAAGGATAGACAAAAAATAGATGTAGTAATAATGGACCCACCAAGAGAAGGCTCTACTAAACAATTTATAAATGCCATAGGCTACTTAAAGCCTAAGCATGTAATCTATATATCATGCGATCCTAAAACCCTAAAAAGAGATTTATATTTATTCTTAGAAAATGATTACCAAATAAATGAAATAAATGCAGTAGATATGTTTAGTAGAACACA
>DVKU01000081.1 GCA_018715825.1 Candidatus Avacholeplasma faecigallinarum | reverse complement strand
CCCTTTATAGTTTAGAGTTGACACCCTATATTATTTAAAGCTGTAGGTACACCCTATGTGTTTAGAGTTGACACCCTCTATATTTTAGAGTCGCATTTCCCCTTACACCCTTTATAATTTAGAGTACCAATTTTTAAATTATCACATTCCAATAAAAGCCCATTATTATATTATGAGATATGTTTTATGACAATTTATTTACAAAAATACACATTCATTATACAAAAATTGACAATTCATGTCAATTAAGTATGAGCAATTGGTATAGATAACCATCCTATTTTTTTGAAAAATAAAGTAAACTTTCAATCGCTTTATGCCAAGTACATATTTTATCATCTATATCAGTAGTCAATAATTTAGGCTTGTAAATTTTGTTTTTCTTATAAAGCTTTTTAATATCATCAAAATCCTTAAATAGTCCCTTGGCTAGGCCTACTAAATAAAATGCTCCAAGTGATGTTGCTTCACTTGTAGAAAGTGTATATATATTGTTTTGGATAATATTAGATTGAAATTGCATCAAATTAGAATTTAAAGACGCTCCACCATCAACACTAACTGATTGTATTTTTAAATTTGTATCTTTTTTCATAGCTTCTAAAACATCATAATTTAAAAGTGCAACACCTTCTATTGTTGCGATTGCAATATCCTTTTTAGTTGTTGCTCTTGTAAGGCCAAAAATTGCCCCTTTACAATAAGAATTCCAATATGGTGCTCCTAAACCAGTTAATGATGGTATGAATAAAACGCCATTTGAATCCGATTGCGTAAATTCCTCATCAGAAAGTGTCCTAACTATTTCTAAATTATCTCTAATAAATTGAAAAGCACTACCAGCTACAAAAACACTTCCCTCTAAAGCATAGGTTGGTTTATTATCAATAACATACGCAATAGTAGTCAACTAGCCATTATTTGATTTAATTGCCTTATCCTTGGTGTTTAACAGCATAAAGCTTCCTGTTCCATAGGTGATTTTTACATCTCCTTCACAAAAGCATGTATGTCCTATTAAGGAAGCATGCTGATCACCAACTATAGCACAAATTTCCAAATTACAAATATTTTTTATTTTAGGCTCACAAATACCACCAACAATAGCATTTGACGATACAACCTTTGGTAGCATTGATTTATCAATTTTAAATAATTGAAGTAAATCATCATCCCATGATAAGGTATGAATATTAAATAGCATCGTTCTAGAGGCATTTGTATAATCTGTAACATGAATACCTCCTGTCAAACGATAAGTCAAATATGAATCAATAGTACCAAAAAGCAACCTTTTTTCAGCCATTAATTCTTTAGCGTTATCGACATTATCTAATATCCATTTTATTTTTGAAGCACTGAAATAAGGATTAAGAACCAATCCTGTTTTATCATAAATTAATTCTTCATAGCCATTAGCAATCAAATCATCACAAATTTTTTTACTTTGATTTGATTGCCAAACTATTGCATAATAAATTGGTTTATTTGTTATTTTGTCCCAAACAACTGTAGTTTCTCTTTGATTAGTAATTCCAACACCTATAATATCACTATAATCAATATTTACTTCAGTTAGTGCCATTGAAACTAGCTCAACAACATCATTATATATCATTTCTGCATCATGCAAAATATAGCCTTCATAAGGATAAAATTGTTTAAACTCTTTCATTAGCTTAAAAATTATATTACCTCGTTGATCAAAAATAATTACTCTTGTTGAGGTAGTACCCTGATCAATAATTAGCGCATACTTCATTCACCCAATCTCCCCTTTTTCTACCATGTTAATTTACAAATATTATAAACAATTTGATCTATTGTAGTATTTTTATTTAAATTTTTTAGAAATTCCTTATAGCTATTAATCTTGTCTTCTTTTTCATTAGGATCCTTTATAGCATTTAAATAATAATCAAAGCTTCTTCCACAAGGACAGCTACACGTAAGGCAATCCTTTAATAACTCTTCTTTTTTACGTCTTAATTTATCAATAATATTATTATCATCAACTTTATTTTTTAAAAAATCTAAAGATTCTCTAATTTCCTTTTCAGCTAGGTAATATTTGTTTTCTGCCTCTAATCCATTTACTAAGCCTATTAATACTGCTAAGAGCTTGTTTTCCCATTCCTCTAATAACATTGCTTGATACTACCCTTTATTGAAATAATCCTAACTGAAAAAGGAATATCCTTTAAAGAATTATCTATAGCCCTTTTAACGCACAATTCTAATCCTTTACAGCAAGGAACCTCCATCCTAACAATAGTGATACTTTTAATATCATTGTTATTAATTATTTGAGTTAGCTTTTCACTATAATCAACATTATCTAATTTTGGACAACCTATCAAGGTAATTCTTTTATTCATAAATTCATTATGAAAATTATTATAAGCATAGGCAGTACAATCAGCAGCTATTAGTAAATGTGCTTTATCAAAATAATCAGCCTTAATAGGAACCAGTTTAATTTGGCAAGGCCATTGGCCTAATAGTGATTTGGTATTTTCACTTTTTAAGTGAGTTGCCATATGCATAGCTACCTTTTGTTCATCATAATCATTAGCTTCTCTTTTTACTATTTTTATAGCATCAACAGGACAATGCGGCAAACAATCACCTAATCCATCACAATAATCATCCATTATTAACTTGGCCTTACCATTTACCATTTGGATAGCACCCTCATGGCATGCGGTTGCACATAATCCACATCCAATGCATTTTTCTTCATTAATTTCAACAATTTTTCTTATCATTATATCTTTCCTTTCACGTATTTATAATACCATATTTTCAAACTTATATAATAGGTAATATCTAACTTTTAGGATAAAAAAGGATGTATCAAATTGATACACCCGTAAGTAATTATAATTTAGCTTCATAGCCACTTTCTTTAATAGCCGAAATTAAAGAATCAACTGAAGTATTATCATCACATTCTACAACAACATTTTTATTTTCTAAAGATGCTACAGCACTTTTTACACCTTCAACCTTTAAGCATGCTCCCTCTACATGAGATTTACAATGATTACACATCATTCCATCAACATTAATAACAATTTTTTTCATTTTAATTTCCTCCACTTTCTTTTGTTCTTTTGTTTTTATTTTATATGGTTTGTAAAAATTGATAGTTAAAGCATTTAATACTACAAATACGCTAGAAAAGCTCATAGCTAATGAAGCTATCATTGGATTTAGTTTAATACCAAAGCTTGAATAAAAAATTCCACAGGCTAAAACCACACCTATACAGTTGTAGAAAAATGCCCAAAACAAATTACCTTTTATTGTATTTAAAATTCTTTTACTTAAGCTTATAACATTTAAAACATCAATTAAATCATTCTTTAGTAAAACTATATCGCTAGAATCAAGGGCAATATCGCTTCCACCACCGATTGCAATACCTAAATCGGCACTAGTTAATGCTAAGGCATCATTAACGCCGTCTCCTACCATTGCCACAAGATGCTTTTTATCAGTTTTCAAAGAATTAATAACTCTAGCCTTATCAGTTGGATATACCTCACTAATAACCTTATCAATTCCCACCTCAGAAGCTATAACCTCAGCTGTTGTTTTAGAATCACCTGTCAACATAATTACATCTATTCCTTTATGCTTCAACATCTTAATAGCCTCATAGGAATTCTCTTTAACCTCATCTTTGATGGCTAATATGGCAATAGCTTTGCTATTAGTCATTAAAATTAACACTGTTTTTGAGGCTTTAGATAAGCTTTCTATTTGAGTTTTTAATTCATCCGAATGAAGTCCGATATCACAAGCTAAACGATAATTACCTACATAATAGGTTTCATTTTTTATGATACCCTTAATTCCTTTGCCATCTAACGAAGTAAATTCATCTACTTGCAGCAAATTATATTTTTTATCACGCAAATATTCAATTATAGCATTAGCTAAAGGATGTTCACTTTGATTTTCTAAGGAGTATAAAATAGAATTATAATCAAAACTTTCATCAAGAACAATCAAATCGGTAACATTAGGCTTTCCTTTGGTAATTGTACCTGTTTTATCAAGAACAACAGTTTTAATATTGTGAGCTTTTTCTAAAATTTCAGCATTCTTAATTAAAAGTCCATTGGAAGCTCCCTTGCCTGTACCAACCATAATTGCTACTGGAGTTGCTAATCCTAAGGCACATGGGCAAGCAATAACTAAAACTGAAATTGCAAAATTAAATGCCATTTCAAATGACCTATAGCCAATCATAAAAGCTATAAAAGTAATTATAGCTATACCTATAATAGTAGGAACAAAATATAATGAAACTTTATCTACGAGTTTAGAAATTGGTGCTTTAGAATTACCAGCCTCCTCGACTAAATGGATAATTGTATTAATTGAGGTATCGTCACCAACCTTTAAGGCTTCAACCTTTAAATATCCACTAGTTAAGATTGTGGATGAAAAGACACCATCACCAGGCTTTTTATAAACAGGCATACTTTCTCCTGTTATATTCGACTGATCAATAGAGGCTTTACCTTCAACAACAATACCATCTACAGCTACCTGCTCACCTTTTTTTATTACAAGTATATCATGCTCTTTAATATCTGTGGCATTAACTGTAATTTCTTCGTTATTTTTTAATATTGTTGCCATTTTAGGCCTTAAATCCATAAGCTTTGTTATAGCATTAGTAGTTCTTTTTTTAGATAATCCCTCTAAATATTTACCAAGACTTACTAATGTTAATATCATTGCAGCTGATTCAAAATATAAATTATGTCTATATTCTAAAACAACATCTACATCTTGATGTGATACTGCCATGGCGATTCTATATATGGCAAAAATACCATATACAAGTGAAGCTAAAGAGCCTAAAGCAATTAAAGAATCCATATTAGGACTTAGCTTCCATAATTTTTTAAAGCCTGATATATAATAATTCCTATAAATATAGACAATCACTATGGTTATTAAAAATTGCGTAAAAGCAAAGGCAATAGCTCCCTCATAACCACCTAAAAAGCTAGGTAATGGTAAACCTACCATATGCCCCATCGAAATATACATAAGAATAATTAATAAAATAAAACTAGCTATTAGCTTAGCTAAGCTATAATCTTTTGTGGCAGTAATTTGTTGTTTTCCACTTGAGGCTATAGCCTTATAGCCACTTGATGATACGCTTTGCTCTATTTTATCAATTGAACAAATACTATCATCAAAATCAACCTCCATAGAATTAGTCAATAAGTTAACATTAACATCTTTGACGCCGTCTAACTTCTCAACAGCCTTTTGAACATGACTTTGACAACTAGCACAGGTCATTCCTTCAACCTTAAATTTTTCCTTCATTATTGAAACCTCTTAAATAATTTTATAATCTCATCTACAACCTCGTAATTGTCCTTTTTGATTTCATCGATAACACAGGTATGCATATGATTTTCTAAAATAATATTAGCTAGGCTTTTAATCGATTTATCTATAGCTGAAAGCTGGATTAGAACATCATCACAATACCTATTTTCATCAATCATAGCCTTTACCCCATTTAATTGACCAATAATTTTGTTTATTCTTACGTCTAGATTTTTCTTTTCTTCTTTACTTCTAATTTTAACCTTACCACTATTTAAGCAACATCCGTCCATTATATCGCCTCCATCTGAATTATATACCCCTATGTGGTATAATGTCAAGATAAAAAAAGAGCTATTTTAAGCTCTTTTGAAGTTCTATTTCAATTTCAGATGCTAATTGCTGTAAAATATTATGCTCATAATCAACAAGCTCAAGATATTCCTCTAAAAAAGGCAAATCTAAAAGCTTTTGCTTTATGCCATTATACTCTTGCTTTATTTTTTTTAAATCACAAATATCATTACCATTTTGAGCCCTAACTAATTCTTTTTGCTTATCTTTTAATAATGAAAAAAGCTCATTTATTTTTTTATTATTATCAATATAGGGTTCTAATTCCTTAATTCTTTGTACTTCTGGGGTATCTTTAAAATATTTTAATATGTGACTTATTCTATTGTTCACAAAGCTCACCAATCATAAACCAAGTTTTAGCCTCAGTTACCTTAACCTTTACAGTTTTACCAACTAATGATAAATCATTTGACTTAAAATGCACTAGTTTCAAATGAGGAGTATATCCA
>DVKU01000080.1 GCA_018715825.1 Candidatus Avacholeplasma faecigallinarum | reverse complement strand
CTTTATAAAGTTTTAACTTTATGATATGATTATTATTGCTTGGATCATATATCTCATCAGATTTATCTAAATCGATGTTTTTTATGAAATCTAAGCCTAATCTTAATATGGATTCTTTATCCATTTTAAATACCTCCTGTTATTTAGTTTTCTAGACAATTACATTATAACAAGAGGTATTTCTTTTTTTACTTAGTTATTACACATCTTTTAGTTTAAAGCTTACACATCGATTATTTTATAGTTAGTATATTACACATTCATTATTTTAAATATTCAATTTTCTTTATTTTATCTATTGTGGATACAGTAGAGAAAAGATATGATACAGATTTTAATCAAGAAAATATTTTAACTCATGTTGAAAAATTATCAGAAAATGGACCACGTTCAGTTTTACATAAGGATGCAAATGATAAAGCAGTAAAATATATTGCTGATGTGTTAGAGGACTATGGATTGGTAAATGCTGATGATAGCTCTAAGCCTAGCTATTTAATTCAAAATTATACAAGCTATGATGAAAGGTATCAAGAATACAATCTTGATAATGTTATTGCCTATATTCCTAGCAATTCAAATAACCCATCAAATGAGGTTATTATGTTTATGGCTCATTTAGATTCAGTACCAATGGGTAATGGTAGTAGTGATGATGGTGTTGCTTGCTCTGTAATGCTAGAGGCTATTAGATATTATCTTGATCAAATGCAAAATGGATATGAAATGCAAAATGATTTATTATTTTGCTTTGTTAATGGAGAGGAATTTGGGCTTTATGGTTCAAAAGCCTTTATGAGTGATTTTAATGGTTTTAATAATGTTACTGATCGAATTAAATTTGGTACTAATCTTGAATCACGTGGAACTAGTGGTACTGTAATTATGTTTGAGACTGGTAAAAATAATTATAAGACCATTAAGCTTTTTTCTAAGCTTAATAAAAATATTTTCTCCTGCTCAATTGCGACACTTGTTTATGATACTATGCCAAATAGTACCGATTTTACAAGCTTTAAGGATTATTATCAAGGCATAAATATGGCCAATATTTCGAATGGAGAAAATTATCATACTCAAGAAGATAATTTAGCTAATTTAGGAATGAGTTATTTATCTCAGCAGGCTGATATTGTTGATAATTTGATTGATGGTTTAGCTAATTATGATTTAGATGAGCTATATACTGCTGATGAATCTGCTATTTTTTATACCTATTTAAATGTTACTACAATTATTTATAATCATACAGCTTCAATTATTTTTGGTATTCTTGTTATTTTGATGCTATTAGCTAATATTTTGGTATCTATTTTTGTAAATAAAGAAAATAAATTTAAAAAGACAGTACTTGGCTTAGTAACTTCACTTATTGCCTTAATTATAAGTGCGGTTGTAACTTTAGCTTGTTATTATATATTCCAGTTAACTGGAGCTTTATTTGGCTCAATAAATATTCATATTTTAGGCCAAGTAACCTATTCTAATATTGCAATCATTTTAGGTATAGCCTTGTTATCTGTGATTATAGTTGGCACTGTTTCACATTATGGTAAGAAATTCTTCCACATTACAAATCGTGATTTAGTTAGAAGTCAAGCCTATATTCATGCTTTTTTAGGAGTTGTATTAACCTTTGTAATTCCTGATGCCAGCTATCTATTTATGTTTAGTGGTGCTTTGCTATTAATATATGAATTGGCTATTAGCGTGTTTAAAAAATATATGCTAGAGGAATATCATTTTGAATTATTAATAATTGCTATATATTTACCAGTTATTATTCCTGTTATTTCTTTAGCTATTGTGGCTTTAGGCTTAACTATGTCCTATGTATATGGTTTACTTTTTGCTTTAACATTATTTAATGTTGGTATTTTCTTATCTGATTATCTACCATACATTTCATTTAGAAGAATTAAAACTAAGAACACTACTAATATTGAAGGAGCACTTCATTTAGCAATTATTCCTTTGCTAATATTTTTAATTGTTAGTGTTATTAACCCAAGTCCAAGAGCTAATTTAATTGGAAAGCAAAATATTTCTACCTTACCTTATGATGATGCTTTAATTTTAGTTAAAAATCAGGATGAATTTGAATATCGTGTTTATGATATGAATGCATATATTGCTATAAAGGAATATTGTCCTGATATGATTTATGATGATACTTACTATAAGAAGGATGCTTCAGCTGATTTTAGTGTTAATGAGATTCTTACAACTCATCAAGAAAATACAATTAATGTTATTAAGACAGCTGAATCATCTTATGTTTATTTAACATTTACTAATTATTCAGATGGTGCGTACTTTACAATTGAAACAAACGGTAATGTACAAAAATTTACATTAAGTGAAGATTATAATCAGATTTTAATTCATTCAAATTGCCTAGTTACTTATTATGGTGAGGCTTGTGATGTTGAATATAAAGAAGTATTAGTTGATTATACTAATATTTCTGAAGGAAACAATTTAATTGAACAAGGACTACATTTTAATCTTTGGTTACTAGATAACTTCAAATTAAATAATAAATAGTGATTTAACAAGAACTACCAATTCATAAGTTGGACTAAATTCAAAGGCTGTGAATCTTTAAGATTTATGGCCTT
>DVKU01000079.1 GCA_018715825.1 Candidatus Avacholeplasma faecigallinarum | reverse complement strand
ATAGTATTTTAGGAGTTAAGGTTCTAGGTGAGCAAAATAAAAGATTTTATGATACTCAAATGTATCAACAATATTATGAAAGGTAATAATTATTACAGGAGGAAAAAAGTATATGGAAGTTAAATTAGTTAATTTGACTAAGAAGTTCTTAAAACAAGAAGGAAAAAAGAAAAATAACGATGAGGTTGTGGCAGTAGATCATATAAATATTGATGTTAAGGATGGTAAGCTTATTGGTTTATTAGGTCCATCAGGCTGTGGAAAATCTACTACTTTGTATATGATTGCCGGTCTTCACCGTCCTACAGAGGGACAAATCTTCTTTGGAGAAAGGGAAGTTACTGAATTACCTCCTGAAAAAAGGGGAATAGGTTTAGTATTTCAAAATTATGCCTTATACCCTCATTTATCTGTTGCCCAAAATATTATGTTTCCATTATTGAGTAGACATGAAAAAAAGGCAGAAGCTTATAAAAAAGCTAAGGAAATGGCTAAGCTTGTTGGCATTGAAGGACTAATGGATCGTCTTCCTAGGCAGCTATCAGGTGGACAACAACAACGTGTTGCTATAGCAAGAGCTTTAGTAAAGATGCCAGAGGTTTTACTTTTAGATGAGCCTTTATCAAATCTAGATGCTAGATTAAGATTGCAAACTAGAGAGGAAATCAAAAGAATTCAGCGTACTACTGGAATTACAACAATATTCGTAACTCATGATCAAGAAGAGGCAATGAGTATATCTGATGAAATAGTAGTTATGAATTTTGGAGTTATTCAACAAATTGGTGCTCCACAGGATGTATATAATAATCCAGCTAATGAGTTTGTAGCTAAATTTTTAGGAACACCACCTATTAATATTATTGAAGGTGTTTATGAAAATAATCAATTTAAATTTGGCGATCAAGTGTTAAATGAAGATGTTATATTATCAGATGATGATAAAAACAATATTAAAGATATACATATAGGAATACGTCCTGAATTTATTAAGCTTGATCCAAATGGAAAATATGAATTAGAAATTGAATTTATTGAATATATTGGTCGTGATAAAACAATTATTTTTAAATTGCCAGGTATCGATAATAAAACATTTAAGGCTGTAATTCCTTCTTCTATAAATTGTGAGGCTGGAAAAATAACTAAGTTTAATTTGGATAATTTCTTTATATTTGCTGAAGGTGGAAGGAGAGTTAAATAATGTTAGAATGGAAAAAAGATGGGTGGAAGGCTATCATTGCTTTAGCGCCGATGCTAATCATTCTTATTATATTCACCTTCTATCCAATAATTAATACAATGATCATATCCTTCTTTCCAAGTTACAATTATAATTTTAATACTTTTGGAGATTTTGGATTTGGATCATATCAAAAGGTGCTATTAGATCCGAAATTTTGGAATGCTTTAGGTATAACTGCTTTAATGGTAGTAGTTTCAGTTCCAATTTCAATTATAGTTGCATTATTAATTACTGTGGTATTAAATTCAATTAAACCACTTCGTGGCTTCTTTCAAACCATATTTTTCTTACCATATGTAACTAATGGTATTGCCTTTGGTTTGGTTTTCGCAACTATTTTCTCACCACAGCCATATGGACTAGTTAATACCATGCTTAGTTGGTTTAACATAGATCCAGTAGCTTGGACAGGTGAAGCTGCCTATGTTCCTCTTTGGGCTGGTATTTTTGTAATTACTGTCTATTCTGTATGGAATGGATTAGCTTTTAAAATTTTAGTATTTCTTTCAGGAATTCAAGGAATTGATAAGCAATATTATCAAGCTGCCCAAATAGATGGAGCATCAAAATTTAGGGTATTTAGAAAGGTTACTCTACCTTTATTGTCACCTATGGTTTTATATATAACTATTACATCGCTAATTGGTGCCTTTAAGGCCTATTCATCAGTTGTTTCACTATATGGTGAAAACATGGGTAATGGTAGTGAAGGAACATTTATGACTGCCGTTGGATATATTTATAAGTTTTTTGGAACAATTCAAAAGGGTCGTCCAGAAAATTTATCAATTGCCGCTGCCGCTGCCGTTGTGTTATTTGTTTTCATTTTAATTATCACTGGTCTACAAATGCTTTACAATAAGAAAAGGGTTCATTACTAGGAGGTGAAATCATGCAAGAATTATATTTTAAAAATGAAAAAGAAGTAAGAATATATAAGGTTAAAAGAGTTTTAAAAGATATAGTATTATATTTAATTTTGACATTTTTTGCCTTATTTACATTGATTCCATTTTATTGGATGATTTCAACTGCCTTAAAAACTAGTGAGGAGCTTGTATTAGTTCCTACAACATTCTATCCACATCAAATTGATTGGACAAGCTTTAAAAGTGTGTTTGCAGGAGAAAATTCTATATTGATACGTTATATGTTTAATACTATCTTAGTTGGCTGTGCTACAACTGTAATATCTGTATGTATTACCGTTTTGGCTGCGTTTGCTTTTGCTAGATTATCATTTAAAGGAAGAGATTTAATCTTTGCATTATTGCTTGCTACAATGATGATTCCTGGTGAAATGATGATTATTACTAACTTTACTACAGTTGCTGCTTGGGGTTGGCTTGATTCTTATACTGCCTTAATTATTCCTTTTACAGCAAGTGTATTCTATACATTCTTCTTACGTCAGAATTTTAAACAAATTCCTGATGAATTATATTATGCAGCAAAGGTTGATGGAAACTCTGACTTTATGTATTTATTTAAGGTTATGATTCCTATCGCAAAGCCTTCTATTATAACTATTACTATTTTATCGATGATTGGAAGCTGGAATGCTTATATTTGGCCACGTACAGTTTCTCAAGGATATACAATGAAATTGGTAACAGATGGTATTATGTCATTATTCTCTTCAGAGGTTGGAGAAAATGTTGATAACCAAATAATGGCTGCTGCTACAGTAGTATCTATCCCACTACTATTAGCATTTGTAATATTTAAAAAATATATAATGCGCGGTGTTTCTCGTGCTGGTATTAAGGGATAAGAAAAAGGAGAAATAACATGAAGAAAAAAATTTTAGGAACAGCAATCTTACTCGCTTCTATGCTAGGTGTTGCATCTTTAACATCTTGTGGTCGTGGCGGAGTAGAAAATGCCGGTGAGGCTTTTAAATTATTAAGCTTAGATGATATTAAAGGAACAGAGGAGCCAATCGTTGTAGAGTTTTGGCATTCATTTGGCCATAATATAACTCAAGAGTTAGATCCACTTATTGATTCTTTCGAAGAAGAAATGCAAAAACAAGGATTTAATATTCAAGTAAAGGCTACTGCAACTGGTGGTGGTTATGACGGCTTAAGAGAAAGAGTTAATTTAGGTACTCGTTCTAAGTCAATTCCAACCTTGCTTTTAGGTTACCCTGATCATTTTGCTGATTATATAGCTAACGATATTTTATTACCACTAGATGATTTTGTTAACGCTAGTGATGAAAATATCGCTTTAGAGGGTGTCAATTTAGAAACTGGCGAAAATGATTTTATTCCATCTTATTGGGCTGAAAATCAATTAACTGTTAAAGGTGAAACCAAAATATGTGGTATCCCATTTAATAAATCAACAGAAATTATGGTTTATAATGCTTCATTAGTAGATCCTATTCTTTATGAAAAGGGCTATATAACAAAAGAAGGTAATACTTATGGTGCTTGGGAAAATCCTACTTGGGATCAAGTATGGGAAGTAAGTAAGTATATTTTAGATAATAAAAATAACCTAACTTGGACTTATAATGGTGCAACATATAATGTTTCTAGTGAGACAGAATATCCTGTTTATGTTGATAGTGAGGCTAACTTCTTTATTACTGTTGGTCGTCAATGGGGTGGAGATGGCTTATATACTGTTGTAGATTCTAATGGTGAAGGTACCGTTGTATCTAATAACGCTACTAATAAAACTGCGATGGAGTATTTCTATCAAAAGGCTCAATCTAAGTTATTCCAATTCCCACAAAAGAAGAGCCAATCTTATGGTTCTAATTTCTTAAATAATGAGCAAGCATTCATTTCTATTGGTTCAACTGCTGGTATTAATAATAATGCTTCTAAAAAATATGAATTAAAGGCTGCAGGTATTCCTCAAAAGGCTGATTCATCTACAAAGGCTGTTATTCAACAAGGTACAAATTTAGCAATTTTAACTGCAAATTCCAATAATAAAACTAGACTTGCTGCTTGGTTATTAATTAAGTATTTAACTAATACTGAAAATACTGCTACCTTCTCTAGAAATACTGGATATTTACCTGTTCGTACATCTGCTTTAGAATCTGATAGTTATCAACAATTCTTAGCAAATGAAAATGATCCATTTGAAGGATATGTAGCTAAAGCAATTAATGCTGCTTTCTCACAAAAGGATTTCTTCTATACAGATCCTGCCTTTACTGGTTCATCAATTGTACGTGATTATACTAACACACTTGTTCAAGATATCTTTATTTATGATAAGAGTTTTGATAGTGCCATAAAATCATTTTATGCTAATTTAGAGCAGTTAGATATTAAAACAGCTACTAAATAAGGAGGAATTCTATGAAAAGAAAACTATTATCTATCTTTTTATTCCTTTTTGGTTTATTTATACTAGCAAGTTGTAAAAATGAACAACCTGTTGAAGAGGTATATTATGATAGTATACCTACTGATATTGACCATTATTTTTCTAATCAAGTTCGCTTCTCAGATACTGGTATAACTGTTGAAAAAAATAAAGATGGAAAATTAGCTGGCGATTTTATCAAGGATAAGGTCGCTAAGCTAGCTCCAAAATCTATTACTGATGGTGATACTGCTGTATTTCATTTAGATAAGTATGATTCTTCAGCTACTAATGATTCATATACTAGTCCAATTGGTAAAAGCTATTCTTATTTGACAGTTAGATTTTTAGGTGTTGATACCCCTGAATCAACATCAAGCATTGATGCTTGGGGTAAGGCTGCATCTAATTATGCTAAGTCTTTATTAGAAAATGCTGAAGGTATTATTGTTGATGCCACTGACTGTGGCGATGAAATAAAAGCTGGTGCGAGATTAGATTCTAATGGAACTCGTTGGCTTGGTTTAGTTTGGTATTGTCCTGATGGAGGAAATCCTGAGGATTTATCTCAATATCGTTTATATGAGCTTGATTTAATTGAGGAATGCTATTCTCGTTATACTGGTGGAATTTCTGATAGTAAAATTGCTTATAACGCTGATAAGAATGAGGAACCTATTTTGTATTCTAGATACGCTGATACATTTGGTTCTTTAAGTGTAAGTGACTTATTATTAGAGGCTGAGGTAAGAATGACTGATCTTGAGTTAAGAATTCACGGTCAAAAGGATCCTAATTTTGATTATTCTAACACTCCAACTTTAGTATCAATTACTGAAGCTTTAGAAAATATTTCTAATCCTAATAACCCTAATAACTATATGAATAAAGGAACTTTGGTTCAAATTGAGGGTGTAATTTTAAGATATATAGGTAATAATTTCTATTTACAAGATAAACAGGGAAGCTGTTTATACGTATATATGGGAATTGAAGGAAATTCTATTGAATCACTATATAAAGTTGGTGATACAATCTCAATTCAAGGCCGTCTTTGTGAGTATGGCGGTCAATATCAAATGTCAGGTGTTGTTTTCAAGCGTGAAACTTTTAATAAGATAGAAGGCGAAAATGCGGTAGCTATGCCAGAGCCATATCAATTAAAAGGCAATGAAACAACAGCCGAATTGAAACAATTATTAGGTAAATTAGTAACAACAGAGTTTGAATTAAGTAGTATTGGTAGTAAATCTAAGGATGGTTCTTATACACTATATTCAAACACTTCAATCCCTGATTTAACTGCTATAGGTTATCAATATGATACATTATCAGTTCGTATTAATGGTTCACTTGCTCCAGGCTATGATAGTGATTCATTTACTCGTGGAAAGAAGTATCGTGTTACTGGAGTTTTGGGTGTATATTCTGAAATGGATTTACAAGAAGAACAAAATATACCAAGCTATCAAATTATTCCTGGTAATAGACCAGTAGAGGATAATGTAGTAGTAAATGAAATTGTTCAAATTAATTAGGATTAATGCTTAAGGCTTAATCAAATAAAAAAGAGAGGTAAAAAAATTATGAAAATTAGAAAGTTTTTGGTTTCAATTTTTGCATCTTTATTTACTATTTCTTCTATTGTTGCATTAACTTCATGTAACAATAACCAAAATGATGATCCAAGTGGAGAGAATCCAGGAGGAGAAAACCCAGGTGGTGAAACTCCTTCTACATCAGATGAGGATATAGTAAATGCTGCAATGAATGCTTTAACAGTTCAAGCAACTGCTGATGCTGACTTTACATTAACTGTAAAGGGTAATGGAAATGTTAACATTTCTTGGGCATCAAATAATACAGATGTTATTACTATCAATGGTAATAAGGCTGTTGTAACTGCTCCATTTGGTGGTGAAGATGTAACTGTTAAGTTAACAGCAACACTAGTATTAAATGATGTTACAAAAACAAAAGATTTCAACGTTATTGTATCTGCAATCGCTGATGAATCAAAATCTATTGCTGATGTTAAAGCATTAGCTGATGATACAGCTACGACTGTAAGAGGTGTTGTAACTGGCTTCTTATATGCATCAGGTACTACTGATCCAGAGTATAAGAGAGGTTACTATGTTACTGATGAAACTGGTACTATTTATGTATTTGATCAATCATCAGCAGCTAATCTAAATGATGGTGATGAGGTTTACTTAAATGCTACTAAGACTACTTACAGTAACGTTGCTCAATTATCACAAGTAAGTACTTACACAGTATTATCTAGTAATGCTACTCCAGATTGGACAAGTGTTATTACTGATAAGACAATTGCTCAAATTGCTGAAAGCGAAAATATCGGTGGTAATGTTTATGAATTTGTAGGTAAAGTATTTAGAAATACATACGGTGCTTATTCACTTGATGATTTATCAGGTAGTGGTAGCTTAAGTGTTTATTTCTCAGGCTCTTCTAGTATGGATTTAGTATATTACGGTAGTGAGTTAAAAGACAAAGTTGAACAAATTGTTAAGGTTAAATTTGTTGTTAATTCTGCTAATTCATCAGGTAAGTGGAGAGGTAATGTTTTAGAGTTAGTTCCATTAACAGCGGCTGAACAAGCTCAATACATTTCTCAAACTATAAAAAATACATTCTCACTTGATGATAAGATTACACAAGCAACAACTATTAATTTATTATCTGAGATTGCTTATTATGATGCATGTAGTATTTCTTGGAGCTTAAAGAGTGGTTCTGCTGGTGCTACAATTGAAAATAATGTTTTAACTGTAACTCCTATAGATGATTTACAAACATTTACTTTAGTTGCAACTGTTACAGTTGAAGGTATTACTGATCCAGTTGTAATAGAATTTAATGAAGTAATGGTTAAAAATAGCTTTGAGGCTGTTTCCTATGAAGATTATTTAGCTGCTCAATTAGATTCTTATGTATTTGTTGAAGGTGTCGTTGTTTCATATGACTCTTATAATTCACAATATAAAAATTGTAATCTAATTTTACAAAACGTAAATGGTAATGGTGGTTACTACATTTATAGATTCCCATGTGAGGAAAGTGATCTTCAAACTGGTGGAAAATATGCTATTGGTACTACATTAAAAATCTACGGTCAAATAGATGAATATGCTGGACAAAGACAAATTAATGCTCCAAGTGCATCTGATATTGAAATTGTAGATGCTGAAGTAAAAGTACCTACATCAACAAATATTACAGCTACAGTAGAGGCAGAATTAAAAAATTATGCTAATAAGCTAGTAACTATTGACCAACTATACTACAATGGTACAACTTTAGTTGCCGCAAATGGTAATGAATTTAAGATTGGTAAGTCTGATTATACTGATTCATTAGTTAGTGGTAAGGTTTATAAGTTTGACGGTGTATTATCATACTATAATGGTTATACATTAGTTATGGTATCTGATGTATCATTTACTGAAGTAACTGAAAATATTGATTTAGTTTTCTTACCAAATGTATTAAATAGCTTATTTGCAAGTAGTTATACTGCTGATGCAACAGTAAATGTTCCAACTACATTTGGTGGTAAGGCATTAACTTATACTGTAAATGCTGAATCTACTACAGTAAGTTATGCAGATGGCGTTGTAACAATTACTGCTTCAGCATCTGAAACATCTACTATTACCGTTACAGCAGAAGGCATTGCTGAGCCTGTTACTACAATCAATGTAGTTATATCATTAGGTCTACAAACTGTTACTGTTGTTTCTCCAAATAATGATATTCAAGGTAGTCAACAAGATTATTCTGCTGATCATGCAGCTGAGCTTGGTGTTGATTCTAATGCATTATCTATTATGTTTGCTAAAAATGATAGTAGTGGAATTGGATATTATGAAGAATTAAGACTTTATAATGATAAAACAGGTGGCAATGGTTCAGCTATTACAATTTCTGCAAAAGCTGGATATGCCATTGATTCTATCGTTGTAACTTATAGTAGTGCAACATATATGGCAGCTGCTCAAATTACTGCAGCAGAGGTTGTAGCTGGAACTGCTGATGCCAACAATTCTTTAAAGATTACTTATGCCGTTAATGGTGATAATGTTGAAATTAAATGCGTTTCAACTAGTTCAAGAGTGTATATAGATAATATAGTTATTAACTATAAGACTGTTGCTTAATTAAAATTGAACAAAGGGAGCATATTAGAGCATTAATATGCTCTTTTTGGCTTTAAAAAGGGTTTGAATGCTTATATTTTATATTATTGTTGTGTCATATTTTAGGAAAAGAACACTTTTGTCTTTATTTTTATATTTTTAATGATATAATAATTAAGGTATTTAAATTAAAATTTTTGGAGGATAAGTTCTCATGTCTATTTTATTGGGAAAAAAAGTAAAAATTTTTAGTCTTACAGCAAATGAAGAATTAGCAAATGAAATTTGTGAATCAGTTGGCATTCCACTATCAAGCTGCGATGTTTTACATTTTGCTGATGGTGAAATTAATGTTCAAATTAATGAAACTGTTCGTGGCCATCATGTATTTGTAATTCAGCCTACATCAGCTCCTGTTAATGATCATTTAATGGAATTATTAATTATGTGCGATGCTTTAAAAAGAGCTTCTGCTAAAACTATTAATCTTGTAATTCCATATTATGGATATAGCCGTCAAGATCGTAAATCTAGAAGTCGTCAACCAATTTCAGCTAAGCTTGTTGCTGATTTGTTACAAGTTGCTGGCGCTGATAGAGTTATTTGTATGGATATTCATGCTGCACAAATTCAAGGTTTCTTTGATATTCCTGTAGATAATTTTATGGGTCTACCTATTTTATGTAATTATATTATGGATAAGAACTTAGAAAATGTAGTAGTAGTTTCACCTGACCATGGTGGTACAACTAGAGCTCGTGAATTTGCTAAGGTATTAGATACTACAATTGCTATTATTGATAAGCGTCGTCCTGAACCTAATAAGGCTGAGGTTATGAATATAATTGGTGATATTAAAGGTAAAACTTGTATTTTAGTAGACGATATGTGTGATACTGCTGGTACATTAACTGCTGGTGCTCAGGCTTTAATGAATGCTGGAGCTAAAGAGGTATATGCTTGCTGTACACATGGTGTATTATCTGGTCCTGCTATAGAGAGAATTCAAAATTCTTGCTTAAAAGAAATGATTATTACTAATACTATTAAGCTAGATGATTCTAAAAAGATTGATAAAATTACAGTTTTATCAGTAGGTCATTTATTAGGACATGGTATTTTAAGAATCTTATCAGATGAACCATTATCTGGTTTATTTACTTATTCCTATGATAAGAGCAAAAGAGAATTATTATAATGAAGTTAATTGTTGGTTTAGGAAATCCAGGTAGTGCCTATGAAAATACTAGGCATAATATTGGATTTATGGTTTTAGATGAATTAGCAAAGAGAAATAATTTAACCTTCTTTTTAGAAAGTAAATTTAAAGGAATGCTAGCTTCTATAAACTTAAATGGACAAAAAGCAATTTTACTAAAGCCTATGACCTATATGAATTTATCAGGTGAAAGTGTCATCAAGGTAATGCAATTTTATAAAATTGATGTAGAGGATTTAGTTGTTATATCTGATGATTTAGATTCACCTTTTGGTCGTGTTAGAATGAGACAAAATGGTAGTCCTGGTGGACATAATGGTCATAAAAACATAGTTAGTCATTTAAAAACTGAGGAATATAAACGTATAAAAATAGGCATTGATAGAAATCCTAATATTAGTGTTGTTGATTGGGTTTTAAAGAAGTTTACTTCTGAGGAATTGCTTACTTTAAAGCCATCAATAGATAGGGCTTGTGAGGCTATTGAAAAGTATATTGGTGGAGAAACATTTTATAAAGTTTCTTCACTATACTCTAGCAAATAAAGGAGAATTTTAATGCTTTTATCTTATGATGTTTTAGATGGAATAGGTTATTTTTTAAATTTATTGTTACTTGCTTTTGGAGTTGTATTGTTAATCTTTGGTGCCGATTTTTTTGTAAGAGGAGCATCTTCGATGGCAAAAAAATTGAAAATGTCATCTTTGGTTATTGGCTTAACAATCGTATCCTTTGGTACATCAGCTCCGGAATTAGCAATTAGTCTTTCTTCTAGCTTAAAGGGAGAAAGTGGCTTAGCTTTAGGAAATGTTGTTGGTTCTAATATTATGAATACTCTTTGCGTAGTAGGCTTTGCTGCGATATTTTCACCTATTGTAGTAAAGAAAAGTCTATGTAAAAGAGAATTTCCTTTTCTTTTGGCTTCGACTGTATTTTTATTAATTTTTTCGATGGATAATTTATTTTCTTTTTATAGTGGAATTGAAAATATTTTATCAAGAGGAGAATGCTTAATATTTGTTTTAGGAATTGGTTTGTTTTGCTATATTTCTATTGTTATGGCCAAAAAGGATGCATTGCTTGAAATAGGACAGACTGATATTGATAAAAATATTCAAAAAGAAGAAAAAAGACTGCCTTGGTGGTTAGATGTAATTTTTTTCTTAGGCGGTTTAGCTGGTATTATTTTTGGTGCTGAGTTTGTCACTACTCCAGCTACTAAAATAGCTACTTCATTAGGTATTCAGGCTAATTTGGATAAGGATCTTATTACTAATGTTGTTGGCTTAACTGTTATAGCTATTGGTACATCATTACCTGAGCTTGTTACATCTATTGTGGCTAGTAAAAAAGGTGAAAATGATATCGCAATTGGTAATGCGGTAGGATCATCAATTTTTAATATATTATTTATATGTGGGTTATCTGGAGTTATAACTCCACTTACTATGACCAGTGATATTATTACTGATGCTATTATTTCTTTAGTATTTATTATTACTGTTTTTATAATGAGCTTAAAGGGAAAAATAACTCGTAGTAATGGTTTAACATTGATTTTATTATATGTATTATATGTTAGCTATATTTTAATTAGATTATTCTATCCTTTTATAGTTATTCCATTTTAAAACAAATTTTTTAACATTTTTTGTTAAAATTATAATATTAATAAAATAGATCTAGTTTTCTAGGTCTTTTTTCTACATCAGGAGGGAATTATGGATATTTATAATTATTTTTATAATTTAGAAAATGTCAATAAAATATTAACTAGTGATAAAATAAAAATCGCCTTAACCAATCAAGAATATAATTTAATGTTAATAGCTTGTGATTTTTTTAAAAATGATAATACGATATTTGTTGTATTACCAAATTTATATCAAGCTCAAAAATATTATGATTCTTTGGCTTCATTTATTAATGAAGATGATATTTTATTTTTCCCATCCGATGAATTAGTTTCAGCAGAAATGGTAGCTGCTACTGGTGATTTTTTATTTGAAAGAATTCAAACTATTTATACACTTCTTCAAGGTCAAAAGAAAATAGTAATATTAAATATGCATGCCGCTATAAAATATGAAATGAGTCCTAAGGTATGGAAGGATAATGTTTTTACACTAAAGGTAAATGATACAATTAACATTGATGATCTTTGTCATAGACTTATAAAGCTTGGCTATGAAAGTGTTTATACTATTGGTAAAACAGGCGAGTTTTCTAAAAGAGGATCTATTGTTGATATTTTTCCATTTGGCTATACTAATCCTATAAGATTAGACTTTTTTGGAGATGATATAGAACAAATTAAAGAGTTTAATAGTGAAACTCAGCGTTCAATTTCTAACATAGATTCTGTTAATATCTTGCCAGTTAGTGAATTTATATATTCAGCTACAGATTATCAAATTGCCAAAAATAAAATATTATCTTTTATGGACAAATATAAGCTATCTCAAATTGAAGAGGATAATTTTAAACAGGATTTGTTTAAGCTTAGTGAGCATAAAGATTTAAATTTATTATCAAGATATCTTAAGTTTTTTGAAAATGATGTTTCTACTATTTTTGATTTCGTTAAAAATCCAAGAATCTATTTTGTTGACCCTATTAAATCAAAAGAAGGCTTTGATCAGCTTATTTTAGATTTAAATGAATATTGTGGCAGAATTGGTGGCTACAGTATTATGAATATGGATTTTTTTGAAAATGTAAATAATGTTATCAATAGAGCTAATGTTTTAATTGAAGGATTAAG
>DVKU01000078.1 GCA_018715825.1 Candidatus Avacholeplasma faecigallinarum | reverse complement strand
TATAATTATTTTGTCAAACTAAATCATTATAAAGTTATGACATTTTGGGGAGTTAAAGTGTTATTTTTAACCAGTTACAAGCCAAGAAAATTTTTTGGAAAGGAAAAAATGCGAAAGATATTAATCTTTCAATTCGGTAAACTGCGTTGGCTAAACCAATTATCGAATTGCACAATATTGTAAAATATTATGGTGCAACAGCTGTCGTAGATGGTATAAACCTTGATATCTACGAAAACGAGTTTGTAACTCTTTTAGGTCCTTCTGGATGTGGAAAGACTACCACACTTAGAATGATCGGGGGATTTGAGTATCCCAACTCTGGTGAAATAATTGTAAATGGAAAAATTATTAATGATCTTCCAGCTTATGCAAGACCAATTAATACTGTTTTCCAAAGATATGCATTATTTCCTCATCTTAATGTTTTTGATAATGTTTCATTTGGTATCACTAATCGTGGTAGAAAATTTATGATTCAATTCTATGGTGGAATTGATAAGTTAAAAGAAGAGGTTATCAAAGACAAACTTTCAAAGGGTCTAGATGAAAAGAAAGCCCATCATGTATCATACTTTGATATTAATAAAAAGCTTAGGGAGCATGTTAGAGAATCTGTTTTAGAGGCTTTAAAAATGGTAAATCTTTCTGATTTTGAAGAAAGAAGAATTGATAAAATGTCAGGTGGACAAATGCAAAGAGTAGCTATTGCTAGAGCAATTGTTTTAAAACCAAAAATTTTATTATTGGATGAACCACTTTCAGCCCTTGATTTAAAGCTTCGCCAAAACATGCAATATGAGCTAAAGGAAATGCAAAAAAATTTAGGAATTACCTTTATTTTTGTAACTCATGATCAATAAGAAGCAATGGTTATGTCTGATCGAATTATAGTTATGAAAGATGGTATTATTCAACAAATGGGAACACCAAAGGATATCTATAATGAACCAGTTAACCGCTATGTTGCTAATTTTATAGGTGAGTCAAACATTATAAGCGGCGTTTATTTAAAAAAGAATTTGGTTCGCTTCTTAAATCATGATTTTGAGGTTGTTGGATATGAATTCGATGACAATGAGCCAGTTGATGTTGTAATACGTCCAGAGGATTGGGATGTAGTCCCACTTGAAAAGGCTAAGGTTGTAGGTAATGTAACATCTTCTATTTTTAAAGGAGTTCATTACGAACTTTGTGTAGATATAGATGGTGTAGAATATGTTGTCCATACATATGAGGATGTAAAAACTAATGAACAAGTTGGTTTAAGTGTAGACCCATATGAAATTTGCTTAATGAAGGTGGATGGATCATGCAAAAAAATAGTACAAATTTAATTCCACCATCTCAAACATCCCATCATTTGCATCGCTTAGCTAAACCATATTTATATTGGCTTTATATATTTGCTTGTTTTCCTTTATGTATAATGTTTGTTCTTATGTTTTTAGATACAGAAGGAATTCGTCTTGAGGGAATGTCATTTACTTTAGCAAATTTTGATACTTTAATTCAAAAATCAACAATAGTAGCGTTTTTTAATTCTATAAAATATTCTGTATTAACGACAATAATATGTATTTTTTTCGGCTATCTAATAGCATATTCATTATATAAGTCTAAAATTAAAAATAAGTATTTAATTTTATTATTATTAATATTGCCGATGTGGACTAATGTTTTATTAAGAATTAATGCCTTAGCATCAGTATTTAAGGAAAATAATATTCTTACTGATATTCTAGGCTTTGGTGGTGTCAATATAATTGGTACAGATTTAGCAATTATTTTAGGTATGGTTTTTACATATCTACCATTTATAGTGCTACCAATTTATACATCGTTAGAAAAAATTGATCCTTCACTTCATGAAGCAGCAATGGACCTTGGAGTAACTGAATTTACTGAATTTTGGAAGGTTACTGTTCCTTTATCATTAAGAGGAGTTGTTTCAGGATCTATAATGGTATTATTACCATGCTTATCAGGCTTTGCAATACCTAAAATTTTAGGTGAAGGTAATATTTTATTGATTGGTAATATCATTGAACAAAGCTTTATAAATATGTCTTATAATATTGGTTCAGTTTTAGCTATTGTTGTTTTAATTATAATATTAGGAGCAATCCTTTTAGTTAATAAATTTGACAAGGAAGGAGAAACTCTACTATGACAAATAATTTAGAATATGCAACTTTAGAGGAATATGGATATAAGGAAAGAAAAGTATTAAAAATTATTTGGAAAATTATAAAGATAATTTTATTAGTTTTTGCAGTGTTTATGCTTTATTTTTCTATTATAATTATTGCTATTCAGTCCTTTAATTCCTCTGATTCAACTACTGAATTTGCTAGTTTTACATTTAAAAATTACTTAGAGATGTTTTCTAAAAGATCTTTAAATAATGCCATTTTAAATACATTTAAAACATCTATTTTGGCAACTTTAATAGCGACCTTTTTGGGAACTTTTATAGCTATTGGTATCTATTATTTACCTAGTAAAGTCAAATCAAGATTATTACTTTTAAATAATATTCCCTTGTTAAATGCAGATATAGTTACAGGTGTTTCCTTAATGCTAGTATTTTCTATATTTTTGCCAATTTGCAAACAGTTGTTTGGATTTTGGACTATTTTAATAGCTCACATATATTTTGTTTTACCATATATTATTTTATCAGTTTTGCCTAAGATGAAGGAAATCGATCCTAATTTAATGGATGCCTCACTTGATTTAGGTGTTAAACCATTTAGATCAGTTATTAAGGTTATTATTCCTGCCATTAAGGGTGGAATTTTTAGCGGTATGGTATTAGCCTTTACAATTAGCTTTGAAGACTTTGTTGTAGGTTACTTTACAACTGGAAATGGCTATAATACTTTATCAATTTGGATTTATTCTTCAATAGGTAGAAAATCATTATTCCCAGGTGTTTATGCATTTTCAACCCTATTAACTGCAACTATGATAATCCTAATTGTAATCTACAATTTAATAAAAGGACGTGGTCACCATGGCAAAAAGAATAAGTAGCTTATTGTTAATAATATTTTTAGGTGTATGCCTTGCATCTTGCTCAAATAGGCAAATCCTTTTATTCTTAAATTGGGGAGAATATATTGACGAAAGCTTAATTGAGGCCTTTGAAGAAAAGGAAAATTGTACTGTCGTAATGGATTTAGGTGAAAGTAACGAAATCTTTTATTCTAAAATAAGTGGAGGTACAACATTATATGATGTTGTATGCCCAAGTGATTATATGGTTGAAAAGCTTTATAATAATGATATGCTATTAAAGCTTGATTTTCAAAAGCTTCCAACCTATAGCAGCATTTATAATTCAAATGGATTATTATCAGGTGTCAATTCTATTATGAATATGATGGAAAGTGATTGTGAAGGCATCTCTAGTTATTTTGTTCCTTATTTATGGGGAACATGGGGCATAATGTATTCAACTCTTAATCCTGGTCTAGAAGAGGCTGTAACTAATAATGAAAATGAATGGGCCTCTTTATTTGACCGCAGTGTCTTACCTGCAAACACAAAGGTTGCTATGTATGATTCTCATCAACATGCATATTATGCTGCTTGTCAATATTTAGGCTTAGATTATAGCTCTGGTGAGCTTGGAGAAAATGAACTAGATCAAATTTTTAACCTAGTTAAGGATATGAAGTTTGATGCTTGGGGAACTGATAATATAAAAAAGGATATAGTTGCTAAAAATATAGATGTAGGATTTATGTGGACTGGAGATTTTTTGTATTATTATTGTGAAACAATTGCCAATAAGGTCATAGATGCCTATTTAAATAAAGATATAGACGTTGATGATTTTAACACTATATTACAAGCATTATTAAATAAAGAGGTTTATACCTCTAACGGAAATAGCTATGAAGTAGGATTTGATATTTTCATTCCTCAAAATACCATCGCTTTTTGTGATAACTTAGTTATTACTAAGGATGCTCAGCATCAAGACTTAGCTTATAAATTTATTGATTTTTTATGCTCAAATTCTGTAATTGTCGATGATGTAAATTTACAACCAGCCTATCAAAATACTTACTATGTTTGTTATAATACTCCGTTTGTAAGTGTTTATGATGAAATAACATCTTTAAGTGCAAATACTTTTAACAATGATGATATTAATAACTTTAATTTAGAAACAAAAAATGGTGTTGATCCATATGATTCAACTTTATATTACAAGTTATATGATTTCGCAATTGGTGAGGCATTTAGAAAGTATTATCCAAAGGATGAAAATAAGGGTAATATTCTTCATCCATTTTCTAGAAATTATGTGAATATAATTAATCGAACATTTAATAACGCTCGAGCATAATGTA
>DVKU01000014.1 GCA_018715825.1 Candidatus Avacholeplasma faecigallinarum | reverse complement strand
TAGCAGAACTTGTGCTACTACTTGAAGATGCAACGTTTGTACTTGCTGAGTGGTTAGTAGCAGCTGCAGTTTTAGCACTGGTTGATGCTGACTTTTCACTCTTCTTGTGGCTTTGCTTAACTACTTGTGAGCTTGATGCTTCATGGGTCTTGTGCGATGTAGTTGTGGAACTGCCAACAGCACAACCGCCTAGACCTAGCGCAAGTAAAATAACAAGTGAACTATTTAAAACTTTCTTACTCATCTTCATAGTAATAGCACTCCCTCCGGCAACGTTAATTTTAACGTTGTTATTTCCTTTCAATGTCTATATTGTAACATAGTTGAAATATTAATGTAAATATTTAGCAATTAAAACGGTGGGTTTTGCAACTTATGTAACAAAATGCAATAAAAGGGTAATAAAGGAGGGTTAATTAATATTACTTGGACTTTTGTTGATTAAAATTATGTAGATATTGCTGGAGCTGTAGTGAGTACCACAAAGAACACATAAACCTGTAATACCAGCGATTACCGTTGGCGTTACAGGCTTTTTTCGTCGTCTAATGTACATGTGCGGATATTAATAGGTGATTTTTGAGTAGTTTAAGTTGTTGAATTATTGGTATAGTAAGATAAAATGTATTAAATTTAGAAAGCTGAGTCAGCTTAATCGTCTATTGGATCGTGAGGGGAAATTAAATAATTGATTTTTTTAAGTATAAAACCATATCCACCTTTTTTTGCTCCAATAAAGTATCCATCTTTATCACTTTTGGCTCCATTTTGAACTAGTTCATTGAATCTTTTGGAAATATTATCGTTAGCTGTTTGATAGATACTTTGATTTTTAATGACTTTAAGTTCCAAATTGGAATTATCACGAATATAACTATTTAAATTTTTTGAATCCGTTGACGAGAGGTTGATATTATCTATAGGTGTTGATAAGAAGTTAATACTATGTAATCTTTTTTTTCCACTATAACGATAGCTACCTTTGCAATAAATAACTAGCATGGGGTATGTTATAACTTTAGCCTTTAAAGAATTGTCTAAGCTGACTTCTTTACTCTCGATAATATCGCGACTTCCTTTTTTTGCAAAAAACTCCTTAGGAAGATATGAAGTCTCGATATCTCCAGTTGTCTTAAAAGAATCAGTTTGTTTCGTTATCACTTGGTAGGGGATAGGAGAAAGAATTAAATTACTGTAGACTTTCTTGTTGGCTTTCCAATAAATTTTGCTAGGAATCATTAATAAATAGCTATGATATGGTGGCTGTGCTAATTTTTTGGTGGATTCATTTACAAAAGTGAATGATGGCTCTGAAGGATTCCATAAGTTTTGTACAATATTGAATGATGGTTTTTCGTCATACTTTGTCCTTTGATCCACACGATATGTATAATATAAACCGAATAATGAGATTATTATAGGTACAATAGCAAAAAATGATTTTTTAATCATGAATAATCCTCCGTTCTCTATTAAGTCATTTATTTAAAATTATCATAAAATAGAATAAAAGAAAATTTTTTTTAGATTGCCGTCACATCGGCTTTTGACCATAGGATTAACACAAAACTTTTCGTACCAACACTTCAGCTACTACAAAACAGCGACTCTAGTCAGTATTATAACTGTTAAAAACCTGTAACAACATTCACCATTGTTGTTACAGATTTTTGTAGGAAAATGTGGTACAGAATTATTTCCGTTCATAATTTTTTCATAGCAGGTTATGTGAAAAATTTTTTGAAATTGTCCCCCAAATTCAGCACTTGCTGAAATTTAATCACAGCAAGAAGTCTTTATGCTAAATTGTGAATGAAACTAAAAGAAAGGAAGTTTTGTATCATGATTAACAGGTTAAAGATGCTAAGGAAGCAAAAGGGATTAACTCAGCAGCAACTAAGTAAGAGGTTAAAAGATTATAATATACAACTATCACCAACAGCCATTTCTTATTATGAGAGAGGAGTAATGAATTTAAAACCAAGGAAATTAGCACAATTAGCTGATTATTTTGCGGTATCCGTTTCATACTTAAAAGGATACAGTGATCGAAGGGCATCCTCTTTACTGGATAGACTTTATTTCTTATCGAAGTCTTGGAAGTCAAATTCAAATAATAATATTTATGTTGAAAGAACTAAGAAAGGATTATCGCAAGATGACTTAGGAAGGATGATTGGTGTATCAAGAGAATATATTTCTGAATATGAATTGGGAATTCTAGAGCCGGATTGGGAAATTTGGCATGCTTTATCTAAAGTTTTTAATTTAGAAATCACGTATTTGCAAGGAATTAATGGTAGATACTATCCGTATGATGCTAAAGTTGAGAAAAAAGAGGATGAAAATAAAGAAGATATAGAGGATATGAAGTTGAAGGCAAATAAACTATATGGATTCTTTGAAAGTTTATATATTCCAGAATTATCAGAAGAGACAAGAAAATTACTTCAGAAGTTAGACTGGGCATATGCTGACAAAGCATTTTCTCTATTATACTTATTAATTAAACTTTATGGTTCATCGTATGATAAGAATCAACTAAAAACTTATTTCTTAGAAAAAATACTAATTCTATTTCCACATTGGAATCGATTATTAAAAGTATAGTTTCAATGTTCATGGATGATCAAACGAATTTTAATAAAATGTTAGATATAATTGAACACTATGATGAGGATAAAGAAATTTATTGATGGTAATGTAGAGAGAAAAGCATTTTGATAAGTCTAAAAAATTATGTAGAAAAAAGCTGTGTATATATTGTATAATTAAAATGTATATACAAAGAGAAAGGAGCCTTAATAATGGTTATTAAGTCACCAACTAAAATTTTTAGATCGGGTAATTCCAGTGCGGTGCGAATCAGTAAAGACATCATGGATGCAGCGGGGCTCAAAGTAAACGACAAGATTAATGTAACCTTTAATTCTCATGATGGTAGTGTTGTGATTAAGGCTGCTGATACCGATAATAAAGCCCATGATCATTTTTCCGAAATTTTGGATCAAAGTTTAGATGAAGATCAAGCAATACTGGACTTCCTAAAGGATAAGTAATCATGGAATATTTAACTGAAGAAGACCTAATTGAAATTAACCGACGAATTATTCGTCGTGCTGGTGAAGGTTCAATCGGCTTATTGGATAATAACGGGTTAAATAGTGTTGTTGAAGCTCCCAAGCAAGTTTTCTTTGGACGTGAGGCTTACCCAACCGTCTGGCTAAAAGCGGCCTACTATCTGCAAAAGATTACTAAGAAGCATCTCTTTGCTGATGGCAATAAACGGACAGCATTTGAAGCTGCCAAAGTATTTTTAATCCTGAATGGAATAACTCTTCACTTTGAGGGAATTGAAGCCGGTCAAATGGTTTTAGATGTTACTAACTCTCCCGATTCAGAAGAAGTCATGTTAAAAGTGGCAGAGTATTTGAAAAAACATCAAGTGATAAATTAAGAGTGAAAAATAATTTAATTACAAATGTTAGTAAACTACGGTATAGCTAACCAGGTTTATGTTTGGTAAGCTTAAATTGTTTACCATATTAGTGAGAATCCTCTATAAGTTAAAAAGGAAGGGAAGTTTTTGTGGTTGGATACATTACTAAATAGGGCTTTTACCCAACGACAATTAAATCAACTTTTACAATCCGGATATATGGAATATGTTGTGAAAGCAGCAGAACGTTATGATTTAATGTGTGATGACTTTTTGACAATGTTGCAAAGGGTATACAAATATTTAGCGCATCATCATAGAAACGAATATTTTTACAAGAATGAAATGCTAAACAAGATAGTTATTGGGAAACATAGTCTGAATACTACTAGTGCCTTAAGAGAGTTACCAGTTGGAAAGTCCATCGCTGATTTTGTGATTATAAATGGTAAAGCACAAGTTTATGAAATAAAAACAGAGTTGGATAATTTAGACAGATTGGATAGTCAACTAAATGATTACTTTAAGGCTTTTGGATACGTAAATGTTATTACCGATCCTAAAAATATTGATTTAATATCTACGAAAATAAATGAAAATGTTGGCATTTATTGTCTAACAAATAGAAATCAAATACATTGTGTTAGAAAAGCTAAAAAAAATATTAGTAAAATCGATAGCTATACAATGTTTAAGGTTTTAAGGAAACCCGAGTTTGAAGCAATAAACAGGGAGGAATTTGGTTATTTACCAGAAGTAGGAGCTTCTAAATATTATATATATAACTATCATTTGTTT
>DVKU01000077.1 GCA_018715825.1 Candidatus Avacholeplasma faecigallinarum | reverse complement strand
TAAAGTATTATTAAGCTTTATCTTGGCTATTATTTCTGGATTCATTAGTATATATAATTTTATTATATACAAGGATGAAACTTATCAAAATAATAAAATTATTAAGCTATGTGGATATTTAATATCTTTGGTTTTATTGATTGTAGATTTATTTTTAATTAACAATTGGAAAAATATTTTACTAGTAGAAAATAGAAATATTGTAGATTATGGTATTACGATTTTAGGTGTAGGAATTGCTTTAGTGGCTGTTTTAGGTGTTAGAGGTTTATTTTTAAAAGACAAGATTAATAAGTTAGGGTATTTAAGTTTGCCATTATTAATAGCGTTAATTTTTATAAGTATTAATGTTTGGCAGTATACTTATGATGTAACTAAAGATTTTTTCTATGATTGTTCTTTATTTACTATAGCTTTATCATTAGTATTAGGATTAGAAATGTCTGATAATAATGAGGATAGTTGTAGCAGTAGTAGTTATTATTATTTTAATTACCTTTTAACCGCTATTTTATTAGGATTAATGATAACCTCAAGTATATTGCTAAATAGCTTATTAGCCTATATTAATTGTGGTTTATTGTTGCTTTATTTTATTATTATTGCAGTGTTTAATTTTACTAAGAAAAAGTATGATGTAAGTTTTATGCTTTACTTAATTGCTTTAATTTCTATTTTAATATCAGCCTATACATATGATATCTTTATGTTAATTTTAGGAGCATTAGGCTTTGTTTTAGCTTTATATAATTCTTCTATTTTTGCAAGCTATAATAAGATTAAAATAAAAGCATTATCAAGTGTTTTGTATTTGGCTTTAGCTGTTAGCAGTATTGTTAGCTTAATTATAAGTGCTATTGATTTAAAGAATACCATTATTTTGGGTGAATATATAAATTATGCAAAATTTCCTTGGTGTATTAACCTAGGAGAAATTATTGTTTTAGCAATTATTATAGCCTTATCAATTGTTATAGCTGTTTTAAAGTTATTTATAAAGAGCAAGAATCTAACTGTTTTAGCTGTGTTAATATATAGTATGTGTTTATTACTATTAATGGTGTGTGAATTTTATAAGAGTATGCCAAGCGTTGAATTTAAGTATTTACAGTCTATATATGGTTTAAATTCTATTAATATTATATTGTTAATTTTATGCCTATCCTATGATTTTAAGTCTATAAAGGAGTAGTATTTTATGAACGAAGAACAAATTTAAATAAATTAAGATTTAATTTTATAGCAGAAACAGTAATTTTAGTAATTATAATTTTAAGCGATATTGGGCTTGGAATATTAGCTAATTCCTTAGGAGCTCAGGCTATGGGCTTTTTAATTCCTTGGGGTTTGTTTAATATGCTATGTTTAACATTTATACAAATTGGAGTAATTTATGAATTTATAATTACTCTTAAAAAGGGATATTATCATATTTACAAAAGATTTTATTATATGTCCATTGTTTTAATATTGTGCATAAATATACCTTGGTTTTTGTTTATGGGAGTGATACAAATATGAAAAAATTAAGTGTTTTAGCTTATATAGATGCCCTATTAATTACTATTTTAACTATAGTCTATATCATTTTAACAGTTCTTCGTTTTGATGTGTTTTTTATCTTTTTAGGAATAAATATGTTTATTATTTTAATATATTTTATTTATTCTTTAATAGCTAAGGTTAATATCTCTAAAAGGGCGACAATTGTCTTTTTAACCTTTGAAACCATATTTTTATTATCTAAGTTTTTAGAAATTATAATTGAATTTTTTACTCCCCTAATTATGATTTTATTGTAGTGATATAAATAAAGTTATCCACATTTGGTGTGGATAACTTTTTTAAATTATGATTAATATAAACTTTATCTGTTTGAGACTTTAGTGTATAATAAAAATATAATTTTTTATGGAGTAATGATATGGAAATGAAGAAATTTATAACCTTTGAAGGTGGCGAGTGTAGTGGTAAAACTTCAATTATTAAAGAGATTTGCCAAATGCTTGAGGAAGAAAAAATTGAATATATTACCACAAGAGAACCAGGCGGAATTAGAATAGCTGAGGAAATTAGAAATATTATTTTGGATGTTAAAAATACGGAAATGACACCTCAGTGTGAGGCGTTATTGTATGCCGCAAGTAGAATGCAGCATTTAAGTCAAAGGGTAATTCCAGCTATAAATGAGGGTAAGGTCGTTTTATGTGATCGCTTTTTAGATTCATCGCTTGCTTATCAGGGCTATGCTAGGGGATTGGGAATGGATAGTGTTTTAAAGGCTAATAATTTTGCTTTAGATTATATGCCTGGTTTAACTATATTTATTGATGTTTCTCCTGAGGTGGCTTTAAAAAGATTAGCTAATAGGGATAAAAGTGATCGTTTAGATTTAGAGACCTTAGATTTTCATCAAAGGGTTTATGATGGCTATCAAGAGGTTATTAAGATGTATCCTAAGCGAATTATTTGTATAAATGGTAATAATTCTTTAGAAGAGGTAATAAATGATTGTAAAAAGGTGATTAAGGATTATTTAAGTAGGTGTTAATTTGAATTATAAAAAAGCTATTTTAAATCAAAATAAAATATTTAATCTTTTAAAGCAATCAAAGTTAAATAATAGATTATCTCATGCTTATTTGTTTTATGGTGAGAATGGCGTTGGTAAAAAGGAAATGGCTTATGCTTTAGCTTGCCTTTTGTATTGTCCAAATGGTGGGTGCTTAGAATGTCAGGTTTGTCAAAGTATTATGAATAATCAACATATGAATGTTGAGTATATAGGAATAGATGACAATAAAACCATGATTTCTAAGGAGCAGATTACTTCATTACAGGAGGAGTTTTCTAAAACTTCACTTATTGAGGGGAGTAGGGTATATATTGTTGATGGCATTGATACGGCTTCAATGGCAGCTCAAAATAGCTTACTTAAGTTTATCGAGGAGCCTATTAATAATACTCAAACCATTGGAATTTTTTTAGCTACTGTTTCTTCTAATGTCGTATCGACCATTTTATCTAGATGTGCGTTAATTCATTTTGAAGCAATTGACTTTTCTACTCGTGTTAAAGAATTAGTTGATGATGGGATTGATTTAATGGATTCTACGCTGGCTTGTAGTCTTACAAATAGTATTGATGAGGCTATTGATTATACTAAGAGCATTAGTTTTCAAAAGGGTAAGGAATTATTTTTAAATTTTATTAAACTATCTAAGCAAAAAGATGGAGTGTTGTTTTATTTGCAAAATCTAGATTTTTATAGTGATGCTAGTAATGTTGAGATTTTACTTAAATGGCTTTTGTTATTTTTAGATGATGCAATTAAAGTATTTAAAGGTAGCGATGGTTTGCTTTTAAAGCCTTTATATGATACAATAATAGCGTATAATACAAATAATAAATTAGCTATTAATGCAAAATTAAAGTTAGTTTCTGATTTGTTAAATAAGCTTAGATATAACATTTCGGCTAAGAATGTTTTTCATGAGCTGATTGTTAAATTTATCTAAATGGGCTGGTGATAAAATGTTGGCTATTCGAGTACAATTTAAGCCACTTGGGAAAAGATATTATTTTGGAACATCTGGCTTAGATGTTAAGGATAAGACCGCAGTAATTGTTAATACTGTAAGAGGAATAGAGCTTGGCTTTTGTGTTGGTGAGTCATTTGATCTTAAAGAAGAGGATTTAACCTCAGAACTTAAAGATATTGTAAGAATTGCAAATGAAGAGGATTTGAATGCTTATCAAAAAAACAAGTCCGCTGAGCCATCTATTATTGAAAAAACTAAATATTATGTTAAACAAAATAATTTAGAGATGAAGATTTTAGAGGCGGAATATACTCTTGATTGTTCTAAATTGATAATTTATTTTGAGGCAGAGGGACGAGTTGATTTTAGAGAGCTTGTAAAAAATCTTGCCGAAGAATATCATACTAGAATCGAGCTTCGCCAGGTCGGCTCTAGGGATGGTGCTAAGGTTTTCGGTGGCATAGGTCCTTGTGGATTAGTTGTTTGTTGTCAAACTTTTATTACTCAGTTTGATAATGTTTCTGTTAAAATGGCTAAGAATCAAAATTTATCTTTAAATCCTGTTAAGATTAGTGGAAATTGTGGTAAACTTTTGTGCTGTATAAATTATGAAAATGACTTATACACTGAGCTTAGAAAGTATGCTCCTGATACTGGAGATATAGTTGAAACTGAAACTGGGCCTGCAAAAGTATTATCATGCGATGTTTTAAATCGTAATTTAAAGGTAAAATATATAAACGAGGATAATCAGTTTGGCTATTTAAAGCTTGATGATGTAAAATTTGTTCGTTCTATGGATAAGAAGAATAAAGAAGAGGATTTAAATAATGCCGATAGTTTGTAATGAGCTTTTAGGTAGAGAATTAATTAAAATTTATCAGGATACTGATGCTTTTAATTTTTCTATAGATTCTATGCTTTTAGCTTCTTTTGCAAGTGTAGGAGCTAAGACAAGTAAAATTTGTGATTTATGTAGTGGTAATAGTCCTATTCCACTATATCTCACTTTAAGAACAAAGGCTAAAATTATTGGTGTTGAGGTACAAAGTCATTCTTATGATTTGGCTATGATGTCTATTAAAGAAAATAATTTGGAAAGCCAAATTGAAATGGTTAATGCAAATTTAATTGATATTCATAAGAAAATTGGCCAGCATACATTTGATTTGGTTACTTGCAATCCACCATTTTTTAAGGTGGGGGATAATCATATTAATCCAAATGATTATAAGGCTATCGCAAGACATGAAATATTAGCCACTTTGGAGGATATTGTTAAGGAAGCATCTTTGCTTTTGAATTCAAAGGGTAGATTTGCTATGGTTCATAGACCAGATAGATTGGTTGAGATACTTAATTTATTTTTAAAGTATAATATTAGTCCTAAGAGATTGCAATTTGTTTATCCTAAAATAGACAAGGAATGTAATCATATATTAATTGAGGGTATAAAGGATGGTAATAAAGATGGTCTTAGAGTTTTAGCCCCTCTTTATGTATACAATGAAAATAATAAGTGGACTGATCAAATATTAAAAATATATAACTATGAAGAAAGGAAGTAGATTTTTATGTTTTTAAGTTTATTAAATAAAAAGGAAATGCTTAAGTTTTTGGATTTAGCTATTTATATGGTTGATATTGATGGTGAACCTACAGCTATTGAAAAGAGAATTTTGGCTAAAATGATTGCTGAATTAGATCAGGTTAAGGATGAGTATTCATTTAGATTAACTGATACTATTGAAAATACAATTGAATTTTTCATGAAATCTAACCAAGTAGTTAAGCATGTTGTTTATTTGAATCTTGTTATAATCTCTATGGAGGATGATTTATATAACACTTCCGAGTTGTTATTTTTAGAGGGAATTCAAAAGAGATTTGAAATTTCTAGTGAAAAGCGAAGAGAATTGATATCTATTGTATATGCTGAAAGAGACTTGCGTGAAAAGGCAATTAGGATTATTAAAAACTAATGAGAATTAGAAGCTTTAAGGATAATAATCCAATTTTGTATTTAGTTGCAACTCCTATAGGTAATTTAAATGATATTACATTTAG
>DVKU01000076.1 GCA_018715825.1 Candidatus Avacholeplasma faecigallinarum | reverse complement strand
CAAACATTTGGTTATGGTATATGTGGTGCATCATCAGGTAATATTGCAGCCTGTGTAGGTCAACCTACAATAAGGGTAAGAAATATGACTGTTGGTGGAAATGGAGGTAATTAAAATGGATTTTGAATTACTTAAACAAAAGGCTTTTGCTAGTGGTATTAATCAAATAGAGCTTTATGAGGAGAAGGCTCATAGCCTTAATATTAACTTTTTCGATGAAACAATCGATCAAAGAGAAGAAAATGATACTAATGTATTTGCTATTAGAGGAGTCTATAATAATCAAATTGCTACAATTTATGTAGAAAATGATGATAATAATGAAATAGATGAAATTATTAAAAGATTAAAGGAAGCTGCTAGCTCAATTACTAAAAATGATCCATTCTTTATATATGGTGGAGATGAGAATTATACTAAATTACCTATAGATGAGAATGATTTTGATAAATATTCTTTACAGGATAAGATTGATATATTAAAAAATTTGGCTAGTTATTTTAAGAGTAAGGCTCCTTATTTTTATCATGTGCAGTTAAGCTATGAGCAGGGATATAATGAGGTTAGTATTATAAACAGTAATGGCTTAAATGTTTGTCGTAAAAATAACTTTGCTGTTATTGTAGCGGAATTAATTTGCCAAAAAGATGGAGAAATGAAGAATAACTTTAGCTTTAAATTTTTAAAGAAGCTTAAGGATTTTGATGCATTTAGCTTTGCTGATGATATAATAGAAAAGACTGTTTCGCAATTTGATGCTATAACAATTCCTTCTAACTCATATAAGGTTGTGTTATCAAACGAAGTAGTATGTTCACTTTTAGGCGTTTATCAATCAATATTTTATGCTAATAGCGTTAAGGATAAGCTTTCTTTTTTGGAAAATTCAATTAATAAAAAGGTATTTGGTGATAATGTAACCTTAGTTGATGATCCATTTTTAAAGGCCTCACCTTTTAATAATACATTTGATGATGAAGGTGTTGCTACTCGTAAAAATACAATAGTAGAAAATGGCTATTTAAAAACTTTTGCTCATAATTTATCTACTGCAGCTTATTTTAATACTAAGACTACAGGTAATGGATTTAAAAGTTCAACATCTAAAAGTGTTGGTATCAGCTTTAATACCCTTTGCCTAGAGCCTGGTGAGACTTCCTTTACTGATTTACTTTGTAAAGTAAATGATGGAGTTTTAATAACAGATATAACAGGTCTTCATGCTGGTGTAAACGTAATTAGTGGTGACTTTAATGTGCAATGTAGTGGTTATTTGATTAAGAATGGCAAGAAGGATAGGGCTGTTACATTAATTGTTTTATCAGGAAAATTCCAAGATTTATTTAACAATATTAAAGAGATAGCTAATGACTGTACTTACTATAGAGATGTTTATGCACCATCTATTTACATTGAATCAATGAATATTTCAGGTAAATAAAAACTTTAATTGCTAATAATTAAATAATAAAATGCCCATAGGTTTCATTTATGTTAATGAACCTATGGGCATTTTTAATTAAATTTCATCGCTAAACTCTAGATCTCTATATTTTTTAAGCCATATATTACTCTTATAAAAGATGAATGACATAATTGTAGCTATTATCCAGCTTATAGGCCATCCCATCCAAATACCTAATGTTCCAAAGAATTGCATAAAGACAAAGGCTAAGATAACTCTTAAGATTAAATCTGTAAATGTAGCAATCATAAAGTAAAGCATATTATTGCTTCCTCTTAAAATACCATAGCATATTAATTTAGTGGCGACACTAATATAAAATGGGGCGACAACCATTAAGAACTCTTTACCTGTTGATAACGCTAAATCGGTATCTACACTGTTATCATCTTCCATAAAGACATTCACCAATTCTTTAGAGAAAAGGGTAAATATAAGGGAAAATATAACGGCAATTAGTAAAGAGAAGCCTAATCCGGAGATAAATCCTTTTTTGATTCTTTTAATTTTTAATGAGCCAAGATTTTGGGCTGTAAAATTAGATACACCATTACCTAGGGTTGTAAAAGTTGTGACTGCAAATGTATTTATTTTAATAGCGGCAGAGTAACCGGCTATAACATCAGAAGAGTAGTTATTAACCATTAATTGAATAAATAAGTTACCAATTGAGATGAAGCTTTGTTGTAAAATTGAAGGTATAGCTAGCTTACAAACCTCAGCTAAGGCTTTTTTGCTGAATTTTTGGTAATTTGGTTCTTTAATTTTTCTAAATCTTATAGCTAAAAGAATTAAAGAGACTATGCAAGCAATGCCTTGACAAATGAAGGTAGCATAGGCAACACCAGCAACTGCCAAATGACAATATCTTACAAATATATAGTCTAATATTATATTTGAAACTGAAGAGGCAATTAATAAATAAAGTGGGGTTTTTGAATCACCCAAACTATTGAATATTCCTGTTGTTATATTATATAAAAACAAAAATATAAATCCACCAGTATAAATTTGTAGATATAAATTACTGTCATTAAAAATATTATCAGGTGTATTTAAAAACTTAATAAATAGAGGACTACAAAGAACACCGAAAATAGTTAGGATTAAGGAAAGAACAAATCCGGCAATAGCGGTTGTTGATATAGTAGTTTTTAGCATACTATAATTTTTAGCCCCAAAGTAATTGCTGATAACAACACTAGTTCCGATTTGACTTCCTATAGCTACTGCCATAAATAGCATAGTTATAGGGTAACTAGCTCCAACGGCTGCTAAGGCATCTGTACCAGCAAACTTACCAGCTATAATGCTATCGGCCATATTATACATTTGTTGAAATATAACACTAATAAATAATGGTATGGTAAATAATATCAATGTTTTACCAGGTTTACCTATTG
>DVKU01000075.1 GCA_018715825.1 Candidatus Avacholeplasma faecigallinarum | reverse complement strand
ACTTCTATGGTTTTAGCCAATGATGTATATGCAATAGCTTTAAAGGAAAGCAATTTAATGATAGGAACAATGTCTATTTATAACTATGGCCTTAGAAAATATAATAAGGTGAAATCCTTGGGTTTCTCTTTAGATGAGGCCTATTGGAATAAAGGAATTATGACTGAAGCAGTTAAATTGGTAATTGACTACGTCTTTACTAAAACAGATTGTGAGGTTTTAGAGGTTGGTCATCACTCTGATAATTTTGCTTCAAAGAAAGTAATTGAAAAATGTGGATTTCAATATGATGGTCATTTATGTAAATTTAAAAAGCTTTATGATGGTAGAATTATAGATGCTGATTTTTATTCAATGACTAAAGAAGATTATGAAAGGAAGAAAAGATATGAATAAGGAATTAAAGCCTAAGTACGACTTTAAAGAAGTTGAAGCTGGTAAATATGATTTTTGGTTAAAGGGTGGTTTTTTTGAGGCTGGTGATAAAGACAAAGAGCCGTTTACTATAGTTATTCCTCCACCAAATGTAACTGGAAAGCTTCATTTAGGACATGCATGGGACACAACATTACAAGATATAATTATAAGAAGAAAAAGAATGCAAGGCTATGATGCTTTATGGGTTCCAGGAATGGATCATGCCGGAATTGCTACCCAAGCTAAGGTAGATGAAAAATTAAAACAACAGGGTATCTCTAGATATGATATTGGTAGAGAAAAGTTTTTAGAGGTTGCTTGGCAGTGGAAGGCTGAATATGCCAAGTTTATTCATAATCAATGGGCTGCCTTAGGTCTTTCCTTAGATTATACAAAAGAGCGCTTTACATTAGATGAGGGTTTGAATAAAGCTGTAAATCATGTATTTATTTCTCTTTATAATAAAGGCTTATTATATCAGGGTGAAAGAATAATCAATTGGGATTGTCAGGCTAAAACAGCTTTATCAAATATAGAGGTTGAACATAAGGATGTTGAGGGTGCATTCTATTATTTTAAATATCCATTTGTTGAAGGTGATGGTGGGGTTGTTATAGCAACTACACGTCCTGAAACTATGTTTGCTGACCAAGCTATTATGGTCCATCCAGATGATCCAAGATATAAAGATATAATAGGGAAAAAAGTTTATATTCCTTCAACAACTATAGAAATTCCAATTATTGCTGATGAATATGTTGATATGAATTTTGGTTCAGGCTGTGTTAAAGTTACACCTGCTCATGACCCTAATGATTTTGAAGTTGGAAAACGTCATAACTTAAAGATGCCACTATGTATGAATGATGATGGTACTATGAATGAAATGGCTCATAAGTATCAAGGATTGGATCGCTTTGAATGTCGCCAAAAGCTGGTTGAGGATTTGCAAGAAATGGGTTTATTTATTAAAAAAGAAACCATTATCCATTCCGTAGGTCATAGTGAGCGTACAGGAGTTGTAGTAGAACCTAGATTATCTAAGCAATGGTTTGTTAAAATGGATGTTTTAGCTAAGCAGGTTTTACAAAACAAGGAATATCGTTTTGTACCCGAAAGATTTAAGCAAACCTTAGTTCACTGGTTAGATAATATTCAAGATTGGTGTATATCAAGACAATTATGGTGGGGACATAGAATTCCTGCTTGGTATAAAGATGGTGATGTTAAGGTTCAAGTAGAATGTCCAGGTGAAGGCTATGTTCAGGATGAGGATGTTTTAGACACTTGGTTTTCCTCTGCATTATGGCCATTTTCTACCTTAGGATGGCCAGATAATACAGAACTATTACAAAGATACTACCCAACTAACGTTTTAGTTACTGGCTATGATATTATTTTCTTTTGGGTTGCAAGAATGTTATTTCAAGGAATAGAGTTTACTCATAAGGCTCCATTTAAGGATATATTAATTCATGGATTAATTCGTGATAAAGAGGGTCGTAAAATGAGTAAGTCTCTTGGTAATGGTGTTGATCCATTTGATGTAATTGCTAAGTATGGTACCGATTCATTAAGATATTTCTTAACAACTAATTCAGCTCCTGGCTTGGATTTAAGATTTGATGAGACTAAGGTTGAGGCTGCTTGGAATTATTTTAATAAGCTATGGAATATTTCTAGATATGTTCTTATGAATTTAGATGATGACTATCAAATAACTGATATTGAGACTGATAAATTAAATTTAGCTTCACGCTATATTCTATCTAGATTAAATTCTGTAATTAAAAATGTTGACTACAATATGGACAAATATGAATTTGCTGAGGCTGCAAAGGAGCTTTATTCATTTGTTTGGGATGATTTCGCATCATGGTATATTGAAATTTCTAAGGTCGATTTACACTCAGATGATATTCAAAATAAACAAATGACTAAAAATGTTTTAGTTTATGTTTTAACGCAAATTGTTAAAATGCTTCACCCATTTGCTCCATTTATAACTGAGGAAATCTATCAAGCTTTACCACATGATAAAGCTTCTATAACAATTGCTAAATGGCCTCAAGTTAATAAGAACTTTGATGATCCAATAAGTGTTGAATCTATTACTGATATGATAGAAATCATTACTGCAATTAGAAATGAAAGAAGCAAAGCTAATAAGGCTCCTAAGGATCCAATTAACATTAATATATTAGCTAAGGATGAAAGAACTAAGCAAATGATTTTAGATACAGTAGTATATTTGAAAAAATTTACAAATCCAAAGGAATTAATCTTTTTAGATAAACCATTAGATCCTAAAAATATGGTTGTTGTTGTACTAGCAAATGCTACTATCTACATTCCATCTAATGATTTAGTAGATATGCAAGAGGCTATAAAAAAATTGCAGGATAAGAAGCAAAAACTAGCTAACGAGCTATTAAGAAGTGAAAAAATGCTTTCAAATCAATCATTTATTAGTAAGGCTCCTCAAAGTAAAATTGACGCTGAAATGACTAAAAAACGTCAATATCAAGAACAATATGATGAGGTATGTAAGACTTTATCAATGCTTGAAAATAAATAAAAAAATGATGCATGCATCATTTTTTTGTTTATTACTATATAAAATATTTATTAAAAATAAAAGAGGTCTATTATGTTTAATACTATAAAAGAGGTCTATGACTGGTTATATACTCAAAAAAAGATTACTAAAAGAGAAGATTTATCAAGAATCAAAAAATGTATTGAGGAACTTAATATCGTAACAAATTATAAAATAATTCATGTTGCAGGAACAAATGGTAAAGGTTCAACATGTAGTTATTTAAAAAATATCTTAAAAAATACTATGAAAAGGGTAGGTTTATTCGTCTCTCCCTATGTTATATCATTTAATGAGCGTATTGAAGTAAATGACCGTTATATCTCTGATGCTGAGATAATGTATTATGCAAATTTATTATATACATATTCTAATGAATATAAGCATAAGTATAATGATGTTATACCATTTTTTGAATTGACGCTATTAATGGCTTTAATGTATTTTACTGATAGACAAATTGATATTGCCATCATAGAATGTGGCTTAGGTGGGTTATTAGATGCTACAAATATATTAAATACAAACCTAGCTATTATAACTAATATTGGTTATGATCATATGAGCGTTTTAGGTAATACTTTAGAGGAAATTGCTAATCAAAAATTAGGGATTATCAAAGAAAATATGACAGCATTGTGCTGTGTTAAGCCTCAATTAAAACAACAATTTAGAGATTATTGTTTACAAAAACATGCTAAAATTATATTTGTTGATGAATATGTTAGTGATATTTATCTTGATAACAAAACGCATTTTGAATATAAAAATGAAAAATTCTCTACATCACTTTTAGGAATCTATCAAGCTTATAATGCTAGCCTAGCTATAGAAGCAGCCAGATTTATAGATAGTAGTATTAATGATAATATTATTCAAAGTGGCCTAGAAGAAACTTTTTGGCCAGGTAGAATGGAAGTAGTGTCTTCTAATCCTAGGATTATATTAGATGGTGCTCATAACATTGATGGAATTGAGGCTTTAGTGGAGACAATGAATAGTCTTAAAGATGATAAAAAAATTAAAGTAATTTTTTCAGCCCTACACGATAAGGCATATGATAAGATGTTAAACTGCTTAGATAACATTGCTGATTTTTACTATTTTACTACTATTGTTGATACAAGGGCTTCATACCCTAATGAATTTTTACAATATACAGCAAAGCCATCTAAGGTTATAAATAATATTGAAATGTGTTTATCAGAAGCAATACAGGATTTAAAAGAAAATGAAATTTTATTAGTTACGGGGTCTTTA
>DVKU01000074.1 GCA_018715825.1 Candidatus Avacholeplasma faecigallinarum | reverse complement strand
GGCATGAATATATGCAGGGAAAAGGCAACGTTATTCGTCGAATGTTTCGGGAAATTGATGCCGAATGTTATATTATGATTGATGGGGATGATACCTATCCAGCCGAGGAAATTCCTAAAATGGCTAATTATATTTTGATTAAAAAGTATGATATGGTTGTGGGTGATCGTCTTAGTTCCAGCTATTTTGAAGAGAATAAGCGACCATTTCATGGAATTGGTAATAAATTGGTGCGGGGGAGCATTAACTTCTTTTTTAAGAATGATATTCGTGACATCATGACTGGTTACCGCGCTTTTAGTTTTGAGTTTGTAAAATCATATCCGGTTCTCTCACGAGGTTTTGAAATTGAGACCGAGATGAGCATCTTTGCAACAGTAAATAACTTGGCAGTTAAAAATTACATCATTGAATATCGTGATCGTCCTGCTGGAAGTGAAAGTAAGCTTAATACCTATTCAGATGGATTTAAAGTACTTCGCGTAATATTTACACTTTATAGAAACTATAAACCCTTTAATTTTTATGGTCTACTGGCACTATTATTAGTAATATTGTCATTAGGATTCTTTATTCCGAATGTGTGGCTACCATATGAAGCAACAGGTAAAGTTGCGAATATGCCTACTTTAATTGTGTGCGGATTTTGTATAATTGCAGGAATAATTTCCTTTTATAGCGGGTTAATTTTAGATTCAATTCAGCGCAAAGAACGACGTGAATTTGAGTTTAGATTACAGGAATTACATTTTGAAAAACAACGTGAAAAAAATAATTATGGTTAATAACCGAAATATTTTACAGCCTAAAAATAGTATAGCGTTTATGTAATATCTTTATAAAAAGCATAGATGTGAATGGAGTAAATTTATGACCAGTCTGGATAAAGAAAATAAACGTTCGTTGATTGTGGTAACTTTATCATTAATATCAGTAATTGGAATAAATATTACGATAAAAACTAATGATAAAACTATTTTTGGCAATAGTTTATATAGTTTATTAGCTTTTATTGCTATCTTTCTAGTAATAAATAAATCTTCTAAAATACCACGAACCAAAAGAAAAAATGTAATATCCCTAATTTTAGGAATTACAATTTCTATTTGTTTGATTTTAGGAAGAAATACATTATTATTTGATGATACTCAAATTTTTAAGTTAAAAACATGGCTAAAAGTTTTGATGGTTACACCGTTATGGGTAGCTATTGATCTTATGTTATTTTCCATAAAGATAAAAGTTAATTATCATAATCCATATATTTTAAAATTAAAGAATTATTTTTCTACAAAAAAAGGTCTCTTTACATTATGGGTATTAACAATTATCTGTTGGCTTCCCTATTTGATAATATTCTTTCCTGGTATTTATGGCTACGATGGGCCATTTCAAGTTCAACAATTCTTAACTCATAAAATCACTACGCATCATCCATTCTTGCATACCGCACTTTTAGGAATTACAGTAGGGAAGCTAGGTGGAGATTCTAAGTGGTGGTTAGGTTTATTTATATATTCCTGTATTCAATTACTAATATTTTCATTTTCGCTTTCTTATTTAGTTAATTATATTTCAAAGCATACTAAGTCATTTTGCCTTCCTATAATTACATTATTAACATTTTTATTTGTGCCATTTTATCCTATTATGGCAATTACAACGACTAAAAATGTTATTTTTAGTGCTTTATTTATCATCCTAGAAATACAATTGCTTAGTTTTTATAATAAAATTTCTAGAAAGCAAGAATTGTTATTCCTAATAGTTTCATTTTTAGCAATGGCTTTTTTAAAGCAGTCACTGTATGTTTATATTATATCTGTGATTATTCTTGCCTTTTTACTTAGAAATAATCGTAAGAAGCTTATTACTTTATCTATTATATCCGTAGCTTTTTTTGCTGTATTTAATGGGCCGATTCTGTCTATGCTAAACGTTGTAAATAGTAATTCTGATACGTTTAAGGAAGCTTTAAGTTTACCGGAATGCCAAATTTCACGGGCGGTTGTTCGACATCCAAAGGTTTATTCAGCAGAGATAGACAAGGTAAAAAAGTATTTACCAGATTATCAAAAATATGAGCCATTAGAATCTATTTCTGATCCAGTAAAAAGTACCTTTAATTCTAAACTAGTAAAAGATAAACCAATTGAATTCTTAAAATTGTATTGGCAAATTGGTAAAAAAGAGCCTCAAGAATATATAAACGCATTTTGTAAATTAAGCGTTAGATTATGGGATCCAGATATGAATGATGATACTTATTTATATGAACCGTATTGGGAAACTGAAGGTTTAGCAAAGTTGCCAGGACAAAAGGAAGGACAACGTGTTTCTAAAATCCAGAGAGAAATTCAAACCTTTTCAAATAATCGTGATTATGAAAAGATCCCGGTTTTGTCACTTCTTTTTAGTGCAGGATTACCATTTTTTATAATGTTAATCGGGATTGCTAGTGTATGGCAAGACAGGGACCGAAAAAATCTTATGTTATATGTAATGCCGTTTATTTTTTGGATATTCTTACTTATTTTCAGTCCGGTTATACTTTTACGATATGTTC
>DVKU01000073.1 GCA_018715825.1 Candidatus Avacholeplasma faecigallinarum | reverse complement strand
AAAAAATAAACGTTCTAATGTTCCCGCTAATTTCATGTCCAATAATCATAAGAATAATTGCAATACCCTTTGCAATATCAACCCAGACTAATCTTTTCTTCATTAACGTATCTCCTATAACTATATTATTAACTTTATCCAAAATATCTTTGTTAGTATTACTGAATTTACCTAAATTAGTATTAGCAGACATAGAAAAATTTAAAAGTATAAGCCTACAAACATGGAAAGAATAAACACTCCCAATAGACACATTAATGATTTTGAATTTTTTAAGACTTCTGCCGGATCACCATCCGAACTATCGCTTTCAATAATCAAGCAATAATCGGCCACAATCAACATTGCAAGAGGAACCGTATAAACTAAATTTCTCCCCTTTAAAATGGTCCAAAAAGAATAGAAAACTAATGTTAAGCTAATAAAAACATACATAATTTTATCAAGAAAATAAATATTATACGCCTGCAAAACTTTACGAGTACTAGTACCTTTTTTCAACTCATTTCGTCTTTTACCAAATCCAAGAAAGAACGAGGCGGATATTACAGTTAATAGCAATGCATCCGAAACTGTAACTCCACAAACTAATGCCCCATAATATAACCTGATGACGAACCCAGCAGCTATAATCGACACATCAACCAAAGGAATATTCTTTAATCCATTGCTGTACAAAAGGTTCATTAGTAAATAGATTAATGGCAATATAAATGAAACTAGGTAACTACCAACTATGTTTCCAATTAGTCCCATCAATAAAATACTAATAGTAAATAGAAATATCCAAAAAATTACAGCTTGTTTCTTACTAACTTTTCCACTAGCAATTGGCCTAAATCTTTTTTTGGGATGTAGTCTGTCTTTATCAGCATCTTTTACATCATTCAAAATATAAACAGATGATGCAATAAAACTGAACGCTAAAAAGGCTACTATCAATAACCATACCTTACTAATAGATAAAATACGACCATTAAAAAATAAGGGCACAAAGATCAACAGGTTCTTAACCCAATGAAATGGTCTCATTAATTTTATATAGTATTTCATTATCTTCTCCCTACTCGCTTCCTCAAGAATATAAATATTAAGCTAGCCCATGTAAGTATAGAAATCAAAACAGTAGCTTTTTCGATGAGGGAATTCTGATACTTAACTATTACTAACTTATTATTTTTAGGTATCGTTACTTCGATTAACCTATCCTTTGTAACATTTGGCTTCTGGAATGAACTATTCCCTACCTTTACAAGATCATTATGATAATAGAGTACAGGAAGTATAATTTTTTCTCCTGCTTTGATTCCCTTTAAATCATAAATTATCTTATTAGGTTTGGGAGTAATTCGTCCATTTAATGATCGGTTTCTATCACCAATTCTAGCATTATGAGTTATTATCCTGGTAATCACCTCATTACTGGTAGCTTTAGGGAAATAATCGAATGAACCATTATGTGCATAATAATGAAGTAAATTATTCCAATCGCTACTTCTCAAATTATAACTAGTACCATATTTCTGAGGATAATAATGACGAGCTGTTGGCCTTTTATCTAAATAAGGTACCTTATTACGGGAAGAAATTAATTGTGTTGATGCTGAAAAAGTAAGGCCAACCGGAATAATGCTTAATAATAAAATCAAAATAATTTTATTAACATGGTAATTGTCAGAGCCATTAACTATCCAAAACTGCACAATACGAGAAAGATACACCGATAACAATAGAGTTGCTAACCCATTCAGTCTATAAGGAAATTGAATAATTGATAGTGGAGTATCTAAAAATTTATCCCAAGGAATAATTGTCGTAGTTGCAATAACTAAAAGGATACCCGCTAAATAGGCATACTGCTCAACATTTCCAGCATTTTTCCAAAACACAAATCCCAGCATTACCGTTAAAATAAGTATAAACCCAATAAATTGATAGGGACTATTATCTAAAGAGTTAATTATGACATCTGAAGGTAATTGAGCAAATTCAAGGCCCCTCCAGGAAGCCACCAAATCATTTGATAATGTCTGTTCAATGAATGGAATAAGATAAAAAGCAGATAAAACCAAAGAAAGAGCTGCTGCCTTAATAGCTGATATTAATCGTTCGCTTTTTTCATCAATAAAATACCAAAAAATTACTAAGGTTACTAACATAAAAATGGCTGTAAATGCCGTAGTTAACATATGCGAATATATTAGAAATGTCATTCCAAGTGCCAAAATTGGCCATTTACTATCATCACGGAAAAAGACTTCGTAAAAGCCAAGCAGCACTAGGGGTATAAATGTAAAAGCTATTACTTCGGCTAACACATTTTGGTTAAATACTAAATACAACCGATAACTTGAGAAAGTATAAATAATGGCGAATATAATCGCGCGAACTTTAGAATAAGCAAACTTTAACATTGCGGAGTAAGCAATCCACAATGTTAAGAAATTTATTAAAACAATCCCACAATAAAAAGCAATAATAGGGTTATTTGTTAACATGCGAAAAAATACAAATGGATAAAGAAAAATCCACGGATAAAAGAAATTAATTCCGCTACCAACTTGATTAAAAGCATAGGAACTAATTCTTGGGATAAATACTCCCTGCTTGGCGTCTTGATAAAGTTCCTCAATACGATTTGCATGGAACATTAAATCCCCAGAGCCGTATATTATTCCATGATGTGCAAAAGGCCATATATAAATTAAAGACAACACCAAAAAAGCTAGGCTTAAACTAAGATTAGTCCATAAACGGCGATGATTTGTTAGCAATGCTTACTCCTCCCTAAATTATCAATAACTGTTTTAGCATACGAATCCATCTTAATATGATTGAAAATAATTATTCGAACATAATCGATAATCGAACAAATAATTAGTAATCCTATTACTATTACTACCCCGACTAGATTTATTTGTAGTAAAGTATAAGATTTGTCATGAAATAGTGGTAAATTCCATAAAATGTTTTTTATTAGTATATTATCTGTTATCAAATAACTTGCAAAGACAGTTCTTGCAAATTTATTAACTGTTACATTATAAAACGATCTACCATTTGCAAACCATGAAAAAATTAAATAGGCCATTAATAATTGTAAAATACCAAAATAGAATATATTGATGTAGGCAGTACGTCCTAACTGGTAACAAACAGCCGCACAAAATATTATTAAAAGATACACTGATAATATTTTAGTCTTAACATAGTTTACTTTATGCTGATATTTTTTCATAAATGCCCCTATTAAATACGGCGGAATTAGGTATCCAAATTGCAGTTCAGATGAAAAAATTATACTTTTTATTGGTGCTAAAGCACTAGCGAAGAAACTAATAATAAGTATTAAATACAAAAATTGACTTTTTGAAATTCTTGCTAAGGTAAGGTTAATAAATGGTATTAGAAGCAATAGGATAATATAACCATCCACAAACCAATATTGATCTGTTAAAAACGGGAAACAAACCTTTACGAGCCCATGAAATGAAAAAGCAGTAAAATGCATTAAGCAAAGTAACACAAAAATAATGACAGAATAATAAAAGGTCTGAATCCAGATATTAAAAGACTTAATTAAACTTTTTTGTATTAGAATAGTTCGATTACCAATAAAATATCCGGTAATCATAACGAACAAATAAACACCTAACTTACCTATAGAGAGGTAAGAAGCTAGTAAAAGATAGTTAACAAATGAATGGCTACTATTGATACGCCACTGTTGACCAAAATATTCAAAATGAAAAATAATAATCATAAACATACTGAATATTCTTAATATTTCAAACTTACTATCTCTTTTCATACTTTTCCTCTCTTAAATATCAACTACTTTATAAACTATTTATCATCTATAAATTAGATTTTAACTTTCTAAATATTATCCAAGCTATTTATAAATAGCTTCACTCAAAACTGCTTACCTTCCTTTATTTTTTAATGATTAGCAATGATTTATTTTTACTACACTTAATTTATTATTCACTAGCTAAAATAGTTAATGGTAAAAATTATATAAGATACCTTATTCCAACCACCTTCAACAATTAATAAAAAAGATAAAACTCCTATTAACGAATATTTCAATAATTGAATATTAAAATCATTCTTTCTTAAATATGAATAATATAACTATCAAGCATATCTATATTAAAGCGAATGTTAAATTTCTCTTTTTTCTTACAACTTACTTGTCAACTTTACATCAGGATACTTCTGCTTGAACCAATTTTCAGCAAATTGATTTTCAAACAGAAATAATGGTTGATCGTGGATGTCCTTAACCAAAATATTCCGTGATGATGACATTTTTTCATCAAGCTGATCAGGAGCGATCCAGCGGGCCGTCTTATTCCCCATTGGTTCCATCACAACTTCAGAGTTATATTCATTTTGCATCCGGAATTTGAAAACTTCAAACTGAAGTTGCCCAACAGCACCGAGAATATAATCTCCAGAAGTGTATGAACGGAATAACTGGACTGCCCCTTCTTGAACTAACTGGTTAATCCCTTTATGGAAAGACTTCTGCTTCATCACGTTCTTTGCTGTTACTCGCATAAATAATTCAGGGGTAAATTGTGGGAGCTTTTCAAACTTAATATCTTTCTTGCCAGTATAGATCGAATCACCAATTTGGAAATTACCAGTATCGTATAACCCAATGATGTCACCAGCGACCGCATTTTCAACGTTTTCTCGGGTATCTGCCATAAATTCAGTCACGTTAGACAAACGAATTGGCTTCTTAGTTCGTTCAAGGGTAACATCCATCCCCCGATCAAATTCACCTGAGCAAATCCGAACGAAAGCAATCCGATCCCGGTGTCGAGGGTTCATGTTAGCCTGGATTTTGAAAACAAAACCGGAAAATTCTGGATCAAGTGGTTTTACATCCCCATCATTTTCCGTATGATGATCACTCGGTGCTGGGGCAAACTGAAGGTAAGTCTCCAAGAACGTTTGCACCCCAAAGTTAGTTAATGCAGACCCAAAGAAGACTGGCGTTTGATCTCCAGCAGCAATCTTCTCCCGATCAAGCTGGTTACCTGCAACATACACTAATTCCATTTCATCTAGGGCATCTTGCCATTCACCATCATTAGCTAGTGGATTATCACCCTTAACATTACCATCATCGTCCAACGGCAAATATGGATTATCTTCATCGGCTGGGTGAGTTAAGGCAACCCGACGGTTAAAACGATCATAAATTCCTTTAAATTGCCGTCCAGAACCGATTGGCCAGTTAATTGGGTAAGTTTCGATTCCTAAAGTCTCTTCAACTTCGTTCAGCAAATCCAAGGGATCACGAGCATCCCGGTCAAACTTGTTCATAAAGGTAAAGATCGGGATCCCCCGCATCTTACAAATTTGGAAAAGTTTTTTAGTTTGCGGCTCGATCCCTTTAGCAGAGTCAATCACCATTACTGCAGAGTCAACCGCCATTAAAGTCCGATAAGTATCTTCAGAAAAGTCTTCGTGTCCTGGTGTATCCAAGATATTGATTCGCTTCCCCTGAAAATCAAATTGCATAACGGATGAGGTAACGGAAATTCCCCGCTTCTTTTCGATTTCCATCCAGTCAGATTTTGCAAAGTTACCTGTCTTCCGGGCCTTAACAGTCCCCGCTTCACGAACAACCCCACCAAAAAGTAAAAGTTGTTCAGTAATTGTTGTCTTCCCCGCGTCCTGGTGTGAAATAATGGCGAAAGTTCGCCGTTTATTAACTGCTTCAGCAAGTTGTTTTGGTGACATTTTAATTTCCCTTTCATAAATTATTTTCATATTTTTTCTATTAGATCTTTTGAATTACTTAATCGATAAAAGTAATTCAGCACTAGCGTAATAATTTAGTTCCTTATACTATACTAGATTAAAAACTTTATTTTGTTATATTAAAGCTAAGATAATAATTAGGATGATTCTTAACAGAATTTTGCAATAAATCTACTGGATAAGTGTAACCAGTCGCAATTTGACTATCTTTCCGACTTATATTTTTAATTTCAAGCATATATTTTCCTGCTTGTTTTACTGTATTGTCATTAGCTATATAACGTTTATATTTGCCATTTATCCTATATATTCTTAACCGTAAATCAGGATTTTCATTAATCATTTTACCATCGTACCAACTTGTTAAATTAATCCTACGAAATTTACTATTAATAACTATATTTTCTTCTATCATTTTATTTTTAGGTATATTTAGAACTACTAAGCTCTCATCAGCAAATCTTTGACTTAATACCACTTGACTGTTTGTTCGTGGTTCTCGTTGTGCCATTAATTTATTAATTAATGGGAATTGAATTAACATTAAAATTAAACAAATTATTCCCGCAACATGTATAGTATTTTTCCTTCTAAAAGTCTTAATTAACGGATCATTAATTCCACCTGTTGCAGACATTGGTAATAAAGCAAATATGGCAACATATGCATAACGTGGCATAACTTCCCACATTAGTATATGAAAAAGAAAGATTCCGATAAAAAAGATTGTAATTAATTCAAAGTATCCAAGTTGAACATCAGATTTACTTAACACTTGCTTAATAGAGTATAAAAATGCAGTTATCAAAATAAATACATATATTACTTGTGAAAAGAAAATATAGCCATAATTTTGTTTACCAGCAATACATTGATATATTTCCCCCATATTCTTACTAATCCCAAAGCTTCTTTCAACAGTACCAAGTTCCCCTTGAGAGTACATCACATTAACTTTGTTTATATACAGTCTTGTTAATCCCTTAACTCCCTCTTGTTTAATTTGCGATTTGATTTTAGCTGAATAATACTTCTTTCGTTTTTGTAATGTTTTTTGCTGAGCTCCCTCTCCATACAAATTGACGCCAGGAAAACCATTCTCACCATAGGTTTGCGTATTTAATCCCATGCTCATCCAATATGTATATGGAAAGCTTAGTTCTTTAACTTGCTCACCAGTGTAACTCTGATTCTGTAATTCACTTACTCCAAAATGATATATACCAACTATTGAGACAAAACTTAAAGTAAATACTAGCAAGATCTTCAATTTCTTTAAAAACTTGAACTCATTAATTACTATAATAAGTACTATGCTAATTACCATTATTATTAAATTCATTTTTACTAAATAAGCAACTGCTTCTAATATGCCAGATAATATCAGTAAATAATTCTTATTCTTTTTGAGATAAATATAGAAAAGAAGTGCACCATATATGGCAAAACAGAACGATGTAACATCAGTGTAAATATTTACTCCAAAAACAGACATTGTAGAGTACAAAAGAAATAGTAGTAGCAGATAACTTGCTTCACTTCTTTTATCTTCCTTTTTCAAAATAAAAGTTATCGCCAAAATTGCTAAATCAATCAGCAAACACTGAAATGCATTTAACACTAATGTTATATTTCTTATACCAATTAACCAACTAATCTTGGCCACCATTGTAAAAATTAGCGTTATCGGAATATTATTCGCAGCATATATAAAATAAGGAGCTAGTACTCCATGCCCATTTAAAAAGGTTGCTATCTGCATTCTAATATCAAAGTCATCAATTCCACCAGCACCTTGATATGTAAAGGATAATAATAATTGAAAAGCAATAATAAGTATCCAACAAATTATATTAAATAATGTAGAATACTTTTTTAATATCGGCACTAATAAAAATTGAACAAAAACATACACAAAAGCAACAGAAATAATCAATGCTAATGGCTCAATTTCATAAACTTTTCTTATTTTCGATACAAAAAATATAGCATTAACCAAAATTACGAAAAGAAATACGGACATTAATCCGTAAACAAATTTTATTCCTATATTACGTACTTTTAACATCCTTTATTTAATTCTCTCCCCCTAAAAATTTAAAAAGTAAGCATAATTAATAAAGATCCATCACAATACTGCAAAAAAGCACAGAAGGCCTTTTTAAATAATTAATTGATAGCAAGCAGAACGAATGCCATTAGCTCAATAAAAATGTATCAATGTTTCAAACTTCCTATATAAACTCCATTTACTTCGTTTAACTTATTAAAATATCGTTCAATACAATTAACCGTCTGCAGATAATATCTATTAAAACACATGTTATAAATACAATGAATGAAGAATGCAGACCCGACACTAAATATTCTAATGCTAACCCATCATATAATTTTTAAAAAATATTTTCTAAATGAATAGCCTAATGAGTCTTCATGAATTAAGTAACTAGTGAGCATTGAATCAACAATTTAATTGATTATTCTACTGTTAGCATGAATATTCTTGAAATACGAGAAAACAAATACAGTATTCAGTAAAACTAATAGACTATTTACACCAAACAAATCA
>DVKU01000072.1 GCA_018715825.1 Candidatus Avacholeplasma faecigallinarum | reverse complement strand
TAGACTACATGCTCGACATATGAATTCTGATTTAAATTATACATGACAATAGTTTGCTTAGAAATCTTATTTGGATCAATTTTATATATTTTTCCATATACCAAATCATCATAAGCAACTAGACTATATTCAGTTTCCATATTATTATCATATATAACAACTGTAGGAGTTAAGACAAATATATCACTATAACTACCTGAATATTCAATTCCACCAATATTATATCTCATATCTAAAATCAAGTCGTTCATCGCTAATCTTATAATATTTGATTTTGTAATTTCATAAATATTATATTTAGTCATAGTCGTTGCTAATTGCATTAAATCCAAAGTAAAGACAAATTCATTTGTAGGATTTAAAATACTTATAGAGACTAAAGCTCTATAAAGCTCTTCTTCACTTATAACCGCCATATCAGTATAAAGTAAATCCAAATCCTGATCTTCAATATATAAATCTCTTTGAACACCATCGTATTCAAACTTAATATTTTTAGTTATAGTAGCCCTCAAAATTACGCTCTTGACAATTTCATTAAATGCTTGTTGATCAGGCATTGTTACACTAATAGCATTAGTTAGCTCTATATTACCATCAGCATCACCATATGCTGCACTAAAAGCATTTAAGAAATTTAAAAATTCTGTTTTTTCTATAAAGAGATCCTTATCAGTCAAGCTATTAAATACTTCATCGTTTGAATTAACCTTAATTATACTAGGTATAGCCACATTTTCATTTTCTATAAGCTTTTTAGATATCTTATATCTTATAATGTAGGAATTAGCCAAATTACTGAATTGAGATTTATAAATTGTCGTAATTGATAAATCAGTCTCATTATCCCCACCAATAACTATATCGCCACCATTACCAGCTATATTTAACAAAATATTAATTTCATTTTCTAAAATATAATATTTGTTTTCCATATCATTATAAGCCGCCTCTGGTATATCATTATCAAGGGCATTTTCTAAGGCATCTGTTACCTTTTTATAAGCAATATATGAATTATATATTAAATTTAATTTAGCCTGATTTATAACTAAATTATCAAATTGAATATCTCCTATCATTATGCCTTGTGGTTTTTCATAAATACCCTCTAGGGCATTAAATAAATTTAAGATTTCACTTTTACTTACAATCTTTTTCTCTTCAATAGCCTCTAATTGCTCATCAAAAGCATCTAGTGGCATATCAGCCTCATTCAAAGTATTTATAATTTGTTTTGAAACAGTGAAATATAACACTGAAGAATTAAGCATAGTTTCAACAGCTTCATTATTTAAAGTAATATTTGCAATATTTAAGCTATCCACATCAATATTAGAAGCTCTAATTCCTAAGATCATTTTTATAATTTCACCGTTATTATTATCAATAGACAACCAATTTTCAACATCCAACAGGCTTTTAGGCATATCAATAGCATCTTGTTCTTTAATATTATCTAAAACTAACTTCGAAATTGTTCCTTCTATTATACAACTATCAGCCATAATAGGTAATAATTGATCGTCATAAACTATGCTGTTAACTGATGTATTATCCTTTTTTATAATATCTATAAATGATGGTAAACTAGTGACATATTTTTTTAAATCATCATCATTAATTAAGATTACATCATCATCCCCTAAATATGTACTTTTGGCTGGTACATAAATAGTTAAGACCAAATTATTAGAAAGAGTTGTATCTAGCATTAAAGATGATAAGCTATATCTTAAAATTTTCGATTTTAATAATTCATCTATTACTAAATTATCATCCACTTTTTCATTTAATAGCAAGCTAACTTCTTTAATCGTATCCTCATTTAGATTTGCAAGACCCTTAAATAGGTTTTCCCCACCATCAGTTTTTAAAATAGTTTTAATAATACTGAATAAATTATATATTTCTCCATAACTTACTAAATTGCCCTCATCATCATAAACATTAGCATATTCAATATTAGATGGGATTGTGGCATTAGGTAAAATATCATAGACTATATCATATAATAATGTTTTAACCTTACTTAATGACAATACAACAGCTAATAATTTTGAATCTCCAAGCCCGTTTAGCACTTCATCATACAATACTTCATCTACTTGAAGATTAGGATTGCTATCTTTAAATAACGTAAATATGCTTCCTAAACTAAAAACTCTATCAGCTAATTTAAAAGATGACAATCCAACATTTAATAAGCTTTTCAACTCTTCTATCCAATTTATTTGAGATGAATTTAAATTGGTAGCTTTTAATGCTAAAGTAGAAATGGTTTGAGGTTGAGTTTGTAGTGTAATTGTATTAGCAAAATAATTATATAAATTTTCTAATACTCTATTAAAGGATTGGGCTTTATTCTGTTCATTAAGCACTGATAAATTACAAATTTGCTCAACGACAGCATCTCCATAAGCTACAACCTTACTAACCATAGTCTGAGTTTGATCCATATTTGGGTCGATTTTAACATCTAAAGATATCAAATTTAAAACAGTTGAAACTAAGTTAGTAACATCATTTTTATTTAATAAATTATAAATTTTAAATCCATCATCAGATGTAAACAAGATAGTTATTATATCCTTTACAACAGGATCTAAATTTGAAAAAACATTAATATCATTTATATGATAAACTAAAGAATTTAATAAAGATAAACCAAAATTAATAAAATAAGTTTGAGCATCAAAGTCATTAATTAAAGCTTCAAATTCAGTTTGAAAATTATCATCTTTCATTATTTCAATTATTACATCATAAATGCTTGTCTTATCAGACTGCTTATTAATATAATCAACTATTTGACTAGAACCATATTTCATTAATAAATTAAATGTGTTAGATGCAAATTCAGTATAGGCTCCTATTTCTTGGCGTAAATAGATATTGTCCTCAATTCCTAGTTCTTCATCAGATAGTCCACCTTGTAATACTAAATCTGCGGCATATAAATAATAAGGAACATCATTTTTATCCTTAACAAGGTTTAAAACCTTAAATATTCCATTACTTCCATAACTATTAATATTTTTATATATTTCATAATACAAATTAAGATTATTTATATTTAGTGAATTTTGATCTTTAAAATCCACATCCTCATAATCTTGATATTTTCTTTCTCCTACTCCTCCACCAATTATAAAAAACAAAGAGCCAATAAATGACATTACAATAAGTCCATAAACGCCACCTCTAATGGCACCTACAACACCACCAAGCAAGAAATGACGTGAATATGGCTTATCTATTGAACCCTTTTGGTACTTATTAGTTCTTTTACGTTTATATCTACGTTCTGGATAAAAAATTATATATATAATATACATAATAAAGATTAAAAATAGATATAAATAGTAAATTAAAAAGGCGAATAGAATATGATATACAATATTAACTATTGTAGCTAAATAAGCTCCATTTTCCTTAACTACCAATTCAAATCCTGTACCATAGTCTACATTTTTTATTATAAGTTGAGCAATAACATCCTTTAAGCCATTACACTTAGCATCTATGCTTAAAATAGTTGGTAAATCATTTACCCCCATCGAGTTAAGAACATGATTTATATTGTTATACATTTTACTATCTAATTGTTCAATATTAACCACTGTTATGTAAATAATTATACAAGCAATAAAAATGATGGCAGCTTGAATCGCTAAAATTAAACTTTTCCTGAAACCTCTTATCATTCCCCATATTATTGCTGTAACAATAATAAAAATAAATAATAAGGATGGAACCCACATTATTAAAAAATGAATTAAACCATCATTCATATGTATACCTCCAATATTTTACATGTATATTTTACATTTTTTTTATTTCATTTACAATAAAAGTAATTTGTTTTCATAATTTTATTTGCATTTCTTTTTTTTATATGCTATACTTATTAATGCTTGACAATATTAAAAAAATAGGGGTATGGTGTCAATGGTAGCACGCGGGTCTCCAAAACCTTTAGTGTGGGTTCGAATCCTACTACCCCTGCC